>JAGCVH010000072.1 GCA_017962495.1 Bacteroidaceae bacterium | reverse complement strand
TTTAATTTTTAATTAATCATCGTATCTTTGTACTCGTTATGCACAGAATAATCATATCCATACTCCTTGCTATGTTTGTACTTGCCGTGCAGGCACAGGAGAAAAAAGACACTACTTCGAACGACACTACCCTCAAGGGGGCAAAGATGAAGGAGGTGGTGGTGACGAAGGACAAACGATTGCCCATCTTCGTCAGTCCGGAAACCAAAAACATACCACGCGTGCCTTCGGTCAGCGACATTATTGGGGCAAAGGCAACGGACATGATTATGCACCCCTTCGCCTTCAAGAGCCGCAAGGAGGAACGTCGTCGCAGGAAGGTTCTGAAGAAACTGTGGGAATACGACCACGTGAAGTCGAACACCGAACTTCTGCGTGAGGCTCTCATACGCGAAGGCATCGACCCCGACAGCCTGATGCGGGAGCACATGAATAATAAATGATTCAAAGTCGAGAATTCAAAATAATTTGTTTCTTTGACCTTTGTCTAAATACCGTTGTACTACACCCTTTGTGTTTTGAATTACTAATTTTGAGTTTATAATACTATGGCAGATTTTAAGTATGCTCCTATGTTCCAGATGGGCAAGGACGAGACTGAGTATCGCCTCCTGACGAAGGAGGGAGTTAGCGTTGGCGACTTCGAGGGTCACCCCATGCTGAAAGTAAAACCTGAGGCACTGACCTTGTTGGCTCAACAGTGTTTCCACGACGTGGAGTTCATGCTGCGTCGCGAACACAACCTGCAGGTAGCCAAGATTCTGCGCGACCCCGAGGCAAGTGAGAACGACAAGTATGTGGCTCTGCAGTTCCTGCGCAATGCCGACACAGCAGCAAAGGGCGTGCTGCCTTTCTGCCAAGACACGGGTACTGCCATCATACACGGTGAGAAGGGTCAGCAGGTGTGGACGGGTTTCGAGGACGAAGAGGCTCTCTCGCTTGGTGTCTTCAATACCTACACACAGGACAACCTGCGCTACTCGCAGAATGCTCCCCTGAACATGTACGACGAAGTGAACACAAAGTGCAACCTGCCTGCACAGATCGACATCGAAGCTGTGGAAGGTATGGAATACCGCTTCGTGATGGTTGCAAAGGGTGGCGGTTCGGCTAACAAGACCTACTTCTACCCCATGACCAAGGCCACCATACAGAACGAGGGCACACTGCTTCCCTTCCTGGTTGAGGAAATGAAGCACCTGGGCACAGCCGCTTGCCCACCCTACCATATTGCTTTCGTCATCGGTGGCACATCGGCTGAAAAGAACCTGCTGACCGTGAAGCTGGCCAGCATCAAGTACTACGACAACCTGCCTACGACGGGTGATGAGACAGGACGTGCCTTCCGTGATATCGACCTCGAGCAAAAACTCCTGAAAGAGGCTTATAAGATTGGACTTGGTGCTCAGTTTGGCGGTAAGTATCTGGCTCACGACATTCGCGTCATCCGTCTGCCACGTCACGGTGCATCGTGCCCCATCGGTATGGGCGTTTCTTGCTCTGCCGACCGCAACATCAAGGCCAAGATTAACAAGGACGGCATCTGGATTGAGAAGATGGACGATAACCCTGCAGAACTGATTCCTGCTGAATTTGCAAAGGCTGGCGAGGGACAGAACACCATCGTCATCGACCTGGACAAGGGTATCGACGCCGTTCGTCAGGAACTGACTAAGTATCCCGTATCAACTCGCGTGAACCTCAAGGGTACTATCATCGTGGCTCGTGACATTGCTCATGCCAAACTGAAGGCTCGTCTGGATGCTGGCGAGGGTCTGCCTCAGTACTTCAAGGATTATCCCGTATTGTATGCTGGTCCTGCCAAGACACCAGAAGGTTATCCTTGCGGTTCAATGGGCCCAACGACGGCCAATCGCATGGATCCCTACGTGGATGAGTTCCAAGCCAATGGTGCCAGTCTGGTGATGATTGCCAAGGGCAACCGCACACAACAGGTGACCGAAGCCTGCAAGAAGCATGGTGGTTTCTATCTGGGTACTATCGGCGGTGTTGCTGCAGTTCTGAGTCAGTCGAGCATCAAGTCAATCGAGTGCGTCGAGTATCCCGAATTGGGTATGGAAGCCATCTGGAAGATTCAGGTTGAGGACTTCCCTGCCTTCATCCTCGTCGATGACAAGGGCAACGACTTCTTCAAACAACTGAAGCCTTGCGAGGGTTGCACGATACTTAATTGAGAATTAAAAAGACTGCGATTGGCAGGTTCTTGCTCCAGTTCCTTACGCAAGCGTCTCCTAACGTCGCCGAGCGCGAGACGCAGTCTCAATTAAGAATTAAGATTTTTTGCTCGCTATTCTATACAAGCGGTATAAAGGCCGAGCGAGGTTAAGAAAAATGAGAGAATGGAACAAATCCATTCTCTCATTTTGTTTATCAGACTTTCAGATAACTCTTCAACGCCTCAACGTAATCCTCAAAGGCTTTCAAACCTGCGGGTGTGATGCGACAGATCGTGCAGGGGCGCTTACCCTTAAAGGTCTTTTCCACCTCTATATATCCTGCTGCCGACAATTTATCTACCTGTACACTCAAGTTGCCCGCCGTAGCCCCTGTCTGTTCCTTAATGTACGGGAACTCGGCTTCCTCGGCACTGATGAGCAACGACATGATGGACAGTCGGAGCTCGGAATGCAGCAATGGGTCTAATGGTTGGAACATTGCTCTACTCCTTTCCTTTTAGTGTAAGTCCGGGCAGCACCAATCCCACAAAGGCGAACAAGGCCACTATGACACAGGGCATCCACGCATTGCTAAAGCCTGCTGTCTGATAAGAAGTGTGATGAGCCAGGAACTGGAACGGTACGTCATACGACTCCAATAAATAGCCTCCGATTGCACAGATGAAACCACACCATTTTAACCAACTGCTACGGAGCACATAACCTGTAGTAGCAATAGCACATCCCATCAGTAACAGGATAAGTTGGGTAGAGAGTAAATGGACCGTTTCAAGCGACTGGATATCGTTAACGATACGCACGCAGAAGAAAAGCCACAGAATTTGACAAGCGAAGAGTGTAAGTACAACGATTGCAAACACCTTCCACACTTTACCTACCAACATACCTACGTAGTTCTTCGGTGTCGGAACTGAGTTCCGATTCTGCCAGCGTAACCCTATCCAGATAACAATGGGCATCAAGAACCACAGCAGATGGGCGGTACCACTCTTCGTACATACACATATTATACCTATCAATGCCGACATAACTATCGTGGCCAAGCCAGAGATTAACATTGAGCGGGCGGTACTTCGTGTGACGTCCTTCTGACTCTTTTCAATTGATTCACGAATGATTTCCAAACTGCGTTCTGCAGACATGTTTTTGTTGTCTTCCATTGTTTTGTTTCTTTTTGTGGGACGAGGCAGGCCGTAACCTGTAGTGGTATGAGGTCACTGCCCCACCCCGGATTGGTTAATCGTGTTACTTCTCATTGCCTTTTTCATCCTCCTGCAGAAAGGACAAATCGGGCAGTTGTGTTTCGAACCACGATGCAAAGTTAAATAAGTTTATAATATAAACCAAATTATTTTATAGTTTTTTCTATTATTTATATAAAAAAGGTATAAAAGGGGTTATATCTGGGAGTTTTGATACTGCCTCGTTTAACTATTTGTCGCTTTGTACGACTCCGCGAATAGCACGGGCTAAAAGATGAGAGAAACGATTGCCCTCGGTCTGGATGAGGTGGTTGCCATCGTTTGTCACGAACGTGGTATCGGCAGTGAAATCGAGGTAAGAAACATTGTGCCTACGAGCCAGTCTGGTCATGCGTTCATTGAAATCAGGGCAAACACGATTCTCTATCCGTAGCATTGCGCCTGAAGTTGGTATGCGAACCAGATAAACATCACCACGCGACAACAGATCAGCAATCAGTGAATCGAGCACCAACTCGGAGGCTTCACTGTAAGCATACGATTGGGCCATCTGTTCGTAGGTGGTCATCTTCTGGGCAATATGGCGTTGGCGGTCACGCTCGCTTTGTGGTTTATAGTCTATCTCCGTACGGCCTCTTTCATTAATATAGCAGTGTGTGGGAAGAGGTGAGAACCATCCACGTTGGAAGTGCTTGCAGAGGAATTCAAGATTGGGTCTGCGACTTACCGAACGCAGTCGTAATTCATTGGTCTCCTCCAAGTCACCCTTCATCGCCCAAGGGTCAACAGTCAAGATGAACCAGTTGCGCTGTCCATCAGAGGGTGCCAGTTTAAGGCGTGTAGCTCGCGCATATTGTTCGTTATAGGTGGAGAGATCAATGTGGAAAGAAAAATTGTAGATACCTGGAGAATAGATATCGGCCAGAGTCGAGTCCAGTATAGCGGGATTGATGGCCTGCGCTGCACGAGAAGTCCCCAACACCAGCGACTGCTGGCGTGGCGTAACGATGCGGGGATAGATGTCGCCAATGCGTCCCACTGGCAACATGATAAAGCATACAGCCAAGAGCAACAGGCATACGGCCAACATGGATAACGTGAGCAGAAGGAAACGTTTCATCGGTCAGAACTGGAAATAAATGAAGGCACTGGACTCTGCTCCTAACAGGATGATGAGCCAAGCCATCAACAAATACAACAACCTGCGACACCACCACGGCAGACGCGCAAACTTATCGGTAACCCTACCCTCAGGCAAGGTTTGATATTCGAACAAGGACAGCAGTAGTCCGAATCCAAGGGCAATGGCCACCTGTGTTGCCGATGGAGGCAAGGCAAGAGAGAAGGAACCCGAGAACATGCGAGACAGATAGCCCAAGGCATCGGGAATGGAGTCAGAACGGAACAACACCCAACCCACTACCACACAAAAGAATGTGAGCATACGCATGAGCCATACTGGCAACCGACGTCCCGAAAGGAAGCGGAATGGAAGGAACAGGAAAGCATGATACAATCCCCAACATACGAAGGTCCACGCTGCTCCATGCCAGAGTCCTGACAAGGCAAAGACGATGAAGATGTTGGCATACGTGCGCCATTGGCCTCTCTGACTACCACCCAAGGGGATGTAAACGTAATCGCGAAACCAATTTTGCAGAGTGATGTGCCAGCGACGCCAGAAGTCGGCTATGGAGACAGCCATGTAGGGTGCACGGAAATTGGTAGTCAACCGAATGCCGAACAAGCGGGCACTACCGATGGCTATATCGCTATAGCCCGAGAAGTCACAATAAATCTGAAGCGTAAACAATAAAGCACCCACCCAAAGCACCAAGGGGTCCATTTGTTGCCAGAAAGAGAAAATGTTTTCGACACTGGCTGCACAATTGTCGGCTATCACCATCTTCTTAAACAAACCCAGTAGGATAAGTCGTAATCCCTCAGTAGCTTCTGGAGCAGAGAAGCGACGCGGCTGTTGGAAATAGGGCAACAGATGAGAGGGTTTCTCTATGGGACCTGCCACCAACTGGGGAAAAAAGCACAGATAGGCACTGAAAGAAAGTAAGTCGGATGTGGGTTTGATGCGACGCATGTACACGTCGATAGTGTAACTCAGTGCCTGGAAAGTGTAAAAACTAATGCCGGCTGGCAATATCAGTTGCAGTACCACGGGATGAACATTGCAACCAAACAAACGCCCCATGTCGGCCAGACTTTCGGAAAAGAAATTGAAATACTTGAAGAAAGCAAGAATGAGCAGGTTTGCCACGATATTAGTCACGTTCAGCCATTTTCGACAACGGGGATGCTGCTCACTGACTCCTATTGCCCAACCGCAAGTGAAACTACACAAGGTGGTAAACAGAATGAGTAACAGGAAACGGGCATCCCACCAGCCATAGAACACATAACTGGCCAGAACAAGCAATGCGTTCTGCCATGCTCTGCGTCGGGTTCCCAACAGCCAATAGAGGCAGAAGACCAGAGGCAGGAATATGCTATAGGCTAAACTTGTGAATGACATCGTGGAGGGAAAAAATGAGCGGGCAGCACTCAACTATTCATTGGCACAACCCGCTCATCGTGATTTATTGTTCGTCTGTACCTATACGTCCGCAACACGATGGTCGACTGACGTCGGGTATATAGACAGGTTTAGTTCTGCTCGCGATTTTCTCCTTCGCCTTCAGGACGAGGGCGACGCTCATGACGTTCGTGGCGTTCACCGCGTTCACGACGGTCTCCACGATCACGACGCTCACCGCGTTCTCCACGTTCGCCACGCTCTGGACGAGGACGACGCTCACGCTCGACATAACCTTCAGGTTTCTCCATCAGAGCACGACGGCTAAGCTTGAACTTGCCCGTCTTCTCGTCGATGTCGATAAGTTTAACCTGAATCTTGTCGCCTTCCTTAATGCCGGCTTCCTCTACGGTCTCCAGACGCTTCCAGTCGATTTCGCTGATGTGGAGTAAACCATCCTTACCAGGCATGAATTCTACGAAAGCACCGTAAGGCATAATGCTACGAACCTCACCTTCGTAAACCTCACCCACTTCGGGGATGGCAACGATGGCACGAATCTTAGCCAGTGCAGCATCAATGCTCTCCTTGTTGGCAGCACATACCTGCACCTTGCCTACGCCATCTTCTTCGTCGATGGTGATAACAGCACCTGTCTCCTCCTGTAGACCCTGGATAATCTTTCCACCCGGGCCAATGACAGCACCGATGAATTCCTTCGGGATGATCAGCTGTTCGATGCGAGGAACATGAGGCTTCAGTTCGGGACGTGGTGCAGGCAATGTCTTCAGCATCTCATTAAGGATGTGCTCACGACCGGCCTTAGCCTGCATCAGAGCCTTTTCCAAAATCTCATAACTGAGACCATCGCACTTGATATCCATCTGAGTAGCGGTCAAGCCCTTGGGAGTACCCGTGGTCTTGAAGTCCATATCACCCAGGTGGTCCTCGTCGCCGAGGATGTCAGAGAGCACTGCATACTTGTCTTCGCCGGGGTTCTTGATAAGACCCATAGCTATACCACTTACAGGCGACTTGATGGGCACGCCAGCGTCCATCAGACTCAGACAGCCTGCACAAACAGTAGCCATAGAACTCGAACCGTTAGACTCCAAGATGTCGCTTACCACGCGAACGGTGTAAGGATAGTCCTCGGGAATCTGACCCTTCAGACCACGCCAAGCCAAATGGCCGTGACCAATCTCACGACGGCCTACGCCGCGCTGAGCCTTGGCCTCACCCGTAGAGAAGGGAGGGAAGTTATAGTGAAGGAGGAAGCGCATGTAGCTCTTATCAAGCACATCGTCGACCAACTTCTCGTCGAGCTTCGTACCCAATGTGGTGGTCGAGAGAGACTGCGTCTCACCGCGAGTGAACAAAGCACTTCCGTGAGGGATGGGCAGAGGACCTGCCTCGCACCAGATGGGACGGATGTCGGTAGTCTTACGACCATCGAGACGAATGCCTTCGTCCAACACACAACGGCGCATTGCGTCGCGCTCCACATCGTGATAGTAACGGTCGATAAGAGTATTCTTTTCTTCCAATTCAGTAGCTTCCATATCGGCATGAGCCTCAGCATAGCGAGCCTTGAAATCCTCACGAATTTTCTCAAAGGCCTCGGCACGAGCATGCTTTTCCAGAGCCTGTTTCGTTACGTCATAAGCGGGCTGGTAGCATTCATTCTTTACTTGCTCGCGCAACTCCTCGTCGTTGACTTCGTGGCAGTACTCGCGCTTCACGTCGGTACCAAGTTCCTTTGAAAGTTCCTTTTGGAGGCGGCACATTGGTTTGATGGCCTCGTGAGCAGCCTTCAATGCTCCAAGCAGATCCTGCTCCGATACTTCCTTCATTTCACCTTCCACCATCATGATGTTTTCCTCAGTAGCACCAACCATGAGATCCATGTCGGCCTGCTTCAGTTGCTCGAAGGTGGGGTTGATGACATACTCGCCATCGATGCGAGCCACGCGTACTTCGGAGATGGGACCCTCGAAGGGTATGTCGCTGACAGCCAGAGCAGCAGAGGCGGCAAGGCCAGCCAGTGCATCGGGCATATCCACGCCATCGGCGGAGAAGAGAATCACATTCACATACACCTCAGCATGATAGTTGCTGGGGAAGAGGGGCCGCAGGGCACGGTCTACCAGACGACAAGTCAGAATCTCGTCGTCATTAGCTTTACCCTCGCGCTTCGTGAAACCGCCCGGAAAGCGTCCGGCTGCGGAATACTTCTCTCTGTACTCTACCTGCAAGGGCATGAAATCTGTTCCGGGAACGGCATCTTTGGCGGCGCAAACAGTGGCCAGTAGCACGGTGTTGTTCATGCGAACGACAACGGAACCATCGGCTTGTTTCGCCAGTTTCCCGGTCTCGATGCTGATGGTCCTGCCATCAGGCAACTCGACTGTCTTTGTAATAACGTTCATCTAAAATTGTGTATAAAATGTATAAAAATATGACTCTTCACTCGAAAAGTCGCGCAAAGATACAAATAAGCGAGCGAAAACACAAATTTATTTGAGGTTTTCTTTCCCCGCTTCGCTCTGAAAGCGTCACCCTTCGGGATGCCGAGCGCCGAGTGAAAGTATATAAAAGTAAAACTCAAAGGGAGTGAAGAACGAGTGAAAACAAATATTAAATAGAGAAAGAATAATGATTTATGGATTTTATTTGCTAACTTTGTGACGCAAAAAAATTGACAACGATGAAGAAAGTCGCATTCCTACTTATTCCTCTTTGCTTATTAGTCGCTTGTAAGCAGAAAGGTCCACAGTTCACCATCGAAGGCAAAATCACTGAAGCCAAGGACACTATGCTCTATCTCGAACATCTGACTTTGGGTGATGGACTGGTGCAATTAGACTCAATAAAGCTCGATGAAATGGGCGATTTTAGTCTCCATGGCCCTCGTCCAAGCAATCCCGAGTTCTATCGTCTGCGCATAGGTGGACAGATTATCAATTTGAGCATAGACTCTACGGAAACCGTAAACATTCAAGCCACTCTGCCACAGATGGGACTCGGTTACAAAGTTAGCGGAAGCGGCAATTGCGACACCATTCGCATGCTGGCTCTGAAGCTCGACACCCTCACCAAACGAGTTCGCGACATTGCCGAAGACCGCGACCTCACCCTTGCCGAACGCGATGAGAAAATAAGTTCACTCATCGATGCTTATAAGACCGACGTCAAACTCAACTACATTCAAAACCGCTACGGAGAGGCTTCTTCCTACTATGCAATGTTTCAGGAAGTAGGCGGACAGATGATATTCAATCCCGTCAACGACCAGTCGGACATCACTTGGTTTACGGCTCTCGCCAATTCGTGGGAGCTCCTCTACCCTCATGCCCCACGTACCCTCAACCTGCAGAACATCGCTATGCAAGGCCAAAAAAACACGCGTCGTCGTGTGGTAGAAATCGACATGAATGACGAAAAGGTGTCCGAAACGGGTATCATCGACATGGGATTCCCCGATAAGACGGGGCGCGAACGCCGCCTATCGGAACTGAAAGGGAATGTCGTACTGCTCGACTTCACGGCCTATGAGATGAAGGGTTCGCAAGAGCGCACGCTTGCCCTACGCGAACTTTATAACAAGTACCACGCACGAGGGTTCGAGATCTACCAAGTCAGCTTCGACAAGAGCGAGCATTACTGGAAGACGATGTCCGAACAACTGCCTTGGGTCTGCGTCTGGGACGAGGAAGGCCTCGCACACGACATCGTCCAACTTTATAATCTGCAGTCCGTTCCCACTTGGTTCCTCATCAACCGCAAGCCAGAACTTGTAGGACGCATGGAGCTCATGGGCAATCTGGAGCAAGAGATCGAACGCCTCCTGTAACCACCCTTTTTAAGAAATATCCAATACACTTGAGTGCTGACAATTTGTGCCTAAGTTCGACACAAAACATGCCTAGGTTCGAGGTGTGTCAAACATAGGCTCGAAGGCAATCGAACATAGGTTCGAGGACAAACGAATATAGGTTCGATTGTCTTTATGTTTTTATACGATATTTCCTGAACTATAGAAAGAATATGCATGTGATAAACAATACGACTATGCAGACTAGCATAAATACCCACTTTTGATTATTGCTCAAGTGGGGAAAAAAGTGTAATTTTGTGGCGTAAAATAAAGAAGAACGAAGCGATGAGGCTCAATGAATTGCAAATCGGACAGACAGCCCGCATCACGGAAGTAGGCGGAGAGGGCGCCCTGCGACAGCACTTGCTGGACATGGGAATGATACCCGAAGCCGAGGTGACCCTGATGAAGTTTGCCCCCATGGGAGACCCCATGGAACTGCGCATCCACGACTACGAACTGACGCTTCGCCTGGCGGACGCCGAAAAGATAGAAGTGGAGAAGGTGGGAAATGAAGACGCGGAGAAACGCAGGAACGAGGACGTGGAGAAGCAATTATCTATCTTCAGCACCCCTCACCCTGGTTTGGGAGAAGGTGGACGATACCACGACGAATCGCCTGAAGCCCATACCAAACCCCTGCCCGCATCTACACGCCTCACCTTTGCCTTGGCCGGCAACCAGAACTGCGGCAAGACCACACTCTTCAACCAACTCACAGGTGCCAATCAGCACGTGGGCAACTTCCCAGGCGTGACGGTGGAACACAAATATGGCACCATCAAGGGACATCCCGAAGCGCAAGTCATCGACCTTCCGGGCATATACAGCCTGTCGCCCTATACCAGTGAGGAAGTGGTGAGCCGACGTTACATCCTCGACGAACACCCGACAGCCATCATCAACATTGCCGATGCCACAAACATCGAACGCAACATGTACCTGACGCTGCAACTGATGGAACTGAGCGTGCCTATGGTGCTGGCACTGAATATGATGGACGAAGTGAAGGGCAACGGCGGAAACATACGCATCAATAAGATGGAAGCCTTGCTGGGAATTCCCGTTGTGCCCATCTCGGCTATGAAGAATGAGGGTGTGGACGAACTTATCAACCACGCCTTGCACGTAGCTCGATACCAAGAAGCGCCTCAGCGACAGGACTTCTGTGATCCCGAAGACCACGGTGGAGCCGTGCATCGTTGCCTGCACGCCATCATGCACCTAACCGAGGACCATTGCATTCAAACCCGCATTCCTTCACGATTTGCCGCATGCAAGCTGGTGGAAGGAGACAAGACGGTAATGGAAGCACTACACCTCGACCAAAACGAACGCGAAACGTTGGAACACATCATCGTGCAGATGGAAGAAGAGCGCGGAATGGACCGTCAGGCCGCCATTGCCGACATGCGCTTCCGCTTTATCGAAAACGTGACCGAGCAAGCCGTTATAAAGCCGAGGGAAAGCAAAGAGAGACGCCGCAGTCAGCGCATCGACCGCATTCTCACAGGTCGATGGACGGCATTGCCTTCGTTCATCCTCATCATGGGACTGGTGTTCTACCTCACTTTCTCAAGCTTGGGAGTGTGGTTGCAGGACATCTTCCAAACAGGTATCGACTGGTTTACGGAAGTAAGCGATCAGGCACTCACACGATGGGACATAGCACCTGCCGTGCATTCGCTCATTATCGATGGCATCTATAACGGAGTGGGCACAGTACTGGTCTTCCTGCCACTCATCGTGTGTCTGTTCTTCTTCCTAAGTATGCTCGAGGACACGGGATATATGGCTCGCATCGCCTTTGTTATGGACAAGATTCTGCGTCGACTGGGACTGTCTGGACGTAGTATCGTGCCTTTGCTCATCGGTTTCGGATGTTCGGTTCCTAGTATCATGGCAAGCCGAACACTACCAAGTGAGCGCGACCGACGAATGACGATATTGCTCACGCCCTTCATGTCCTGCACGGCCAAGATTCCCATCTATGCCTTCTTTGCTGCAGCCTTTTTCCCAGGCAGAGCCGGACTGGTGATGGCTTCGCTGTATGTAATCGGTGTTGTGGTTGGCATTGTGGTGGCTTTAGTCATGAAACGAACCATGTTCAAAGGCGAACCTGTGCCTTTCGTAATGGAACTGCCCAACTATCGTTTGCCCTTGACTAAGAATGTCATCCGACTGCTTTGGGACAAGGC
This sequence comes from Bacteroidaceae bacterium, assembly GCA_017962495.1. Taxonomy (GTDB): domain Bacteria; phylum Bacteroidota; class Bacteroidia; order Bacteroidales; family Bacteroidaceae; genus Physcousia. The sequence goes on along the minus strand of JAGCVH010000072.1, from coordinate 4,281 downwards.
GAGGGACTTCCTGCAACGAGCCTTCACGGTCATCTTCCTGGCCTCCATCGTGGTATGGTTCCTGCAGACCTTCGACTTCCACTTGCAAATGGTGGAAAACGCCCACGACAGCATGCTGGCACAGGTGGCAGGAGTGGTTGCCCCCATCTTCCAGCCTCTGGGCTTAGGCGATTGGCGTATCGTGACTGCTCTCGTCAGTGGCTTCATGGCTAAGGAAACGGTGGTAAGCACGCTTGGTGCCTTGTTTGGCGATACCGTGCTGACAACCATCTTCTCCCCAGTCGTCATCTTTGGACTGCTTGTCTTCTGCTTGCTCTACACGCCTTGTGTTGCCGCCATCGCCACCATTCGTCGTGAACTGGGCGGTCGTTGGGCACTATTCGTTGTCATTCTCCAATGCGCCATTGCCTGGCTCTGTGCCTGGCTTGTCAATCTTATATTCTAAGTGAAATGAATGTTCAAAGCATCATACTACTGATAATTATCATGGCCGTCTTTCTTCTCGTCGGTTATCGCTATGTTCGACGGCAAAAAAGAAGCCGCGGTTGCGGTTCGTGCAACTGCGGCTGTGATGGATGTGACACTTGTCACTAATCAACGAATGATACGTTTCTTTCCGTTCTGAATGTAGATTCCTTTCTTGGCAGGCTCACTGATGGGCCTCCCGCTGAGGTCGTAGAGCGAGTGCCGGAACGAAGTGGTGTTGGAGGGAAGAAGATTCTCTGTTGCTTCGATGCCAACGGGAACATCCTCGATATAACCAAAGTTATTGTCGATGAGCGCCTGCACAAGTTGCGATCCACACACATTGTATCCGTTTGACTTCTCCACACCTGCATAGTCCATTAAGATAATGCCCGTGGGACCAGGTGTGTTCTCCTTCAAATAATCAACGATGAAGGTGTTGGTGTGCGAGGCATTGTCCCGATAGCCATCGCTTAGTGAAACCGTTGTACCGATTAAGGGTATGGTTCCCACCTTGGAATAAGCCGAAGCGAAATTGAAGTACCAATGTATCGAGCTGGCAATCGATGCGTTGTGTTTCGTGCTGTAGTCAAGCATCTTCTTTATTGCGTCAAGCTTCGTCTGCACGCCTCCTTCGTTATGCGTGTCGGCATAATCCTGCATGTAAAGCGAACCCTGAATGGTCGATTTAGCACCTTGAATCTTACCAGCCGTTTGTTCAGCCCAGTTCACATTATCCACTTTCCAGTTGAGGAGAAAGCCTCCGATGGGTCGCGTAGCATATTTGTCACGACTGAGGACAAGAATCTTCCCTCGCATCTCACCTGCTGTCAGGTTGCGTTTATAATCAACAAGGAAGTCCTTTATTTCATCGCTCTGGAGGAAAGCAACTATACGGTCGTTGTAGGAATCCTCGACCTGGTCGCCATCGGTCTCATGCAACAGATGGATGATAATGAATTCCGAAGGGTTCTTAATAAGGGAATCACGCAACTGGAACATGGTATTCTCGAAGCGGATGGCCGTTGGCACTATGCCGTGATTCAGATTCATATAGCCATCATAAAGACACGGGCGAAGGTCGAAAGCACGAACTCCGCAACTCCATAGCTGGGCGATGGTCAGGTCTTGTGTGCGAGCATAAGTATTTCCAAAAGCGCCTAACAAGCCACTTCCCCACCCGCTTCCCGTGGCGGCATCGTGTGCGCCTGGGATGGAGAGATTAGCCACAAAGGTTTTGTCGGGCAGGCGATACTGCCAGTTCTCGGCAAGGGCGTTCCCACATATTATAGTCAGAAACAGGGAGAAAAGAAACTTTTTCATGACATAAAAGGTTGGTTACGGCTACAAAATTAGGAATAAATCAGCAAGCGTGCAACTTATCGCACCAATTCTCTGCATAATTTATCCTGAAAGACTCGGCTCTCGCCCACTGGCGAATGCTCGTTGATGACAGCAAAAGAAAGCCACCGACCATCGGCCATACGCACATATCCTGCCAAGGAGGAAAGGGCGCTATTCGTCAGCGTACCCGTCTTCACAAACACGCGATTAAGGAACATGGGATGCACCATCCGACCCACAAGAGAACCGCGACGCTTGGGGTGACCGGGAATAGCAAGAGCCTCGTCGAGCAATACGCGACGCATGTCCTCCTGTTGCCAAGCATACTGCAGGATATCAACCAATGCGTGAGCCGTCAGACGATTATCCGGTGAGAGCCCACTCCCGTCGTTAATCACAAAACCATCCCATTCTTCGACACCTACTCGCAAAAGCATTGGCCTTACCCACCAATCTTCCGAAAAGTCGGACATCGGCAAACAACGCGACATGCGCCCAAGATGAACAAAAAGGGCATCGGCCTTGACGTTGCTACTATGGATGAGCATGGGGGCAATGACCTCGGAAAGGGGCGTCTCATGTCGATACACAATGCGTTCCTCGCCTTCGCCCGCGACAACCTTGTTCTCCACCTTCAGCCCTTTCGATGCCATCCAATACTGTAGGTCTTGCTTGACGCGAGCCTCTCCCTTCAATAGAATAGGCAGACTAAAATAAGGAATGTCCCAGACTTCTGCCGAGGCATGAGCCCGCAGGGTATCGGTTCGCATCAGTTCGATAGAGATTTCGCCTTCAATTCGACGGATGCCTTGCCTGCAAATGGCATCGGCAAAGGGTTCCAAGGACTCAATCATAGGGTCGTCGGCAAACAAAAAGCGAACCTTCCCATGAAAGGTCTCACCTTGTTGCCTGCCCTTGAGTCTGACTTGAGAGACATAATTATAATCGGTGCCCAGATAGTGCATGGCGCCCACTGCCGTCAGGAGTTTCATGCATGAGGCAGGCGGGGCAAGACGATGAGCATTGCGACTATAAACGATGGCATTTGTCTCCACGTCCCGAACCTCCAAGGCTATCGTGTTCGTGTCCAAGCGCAAGGTTTCGTGGAACAAACCGTCGATGCGATGTTGCATTTCGGCAAGGTCGACTGGCAATACCGTTACGGTTTCATCAGGCACTTCTCCGAAGTACCCAAGACCTTTAACCCAATCAACGGCCTTCGGTGTCAGCCATATCAAAAGCGGCAAGGCCACCATTATCAGGCAGCCTCGCTTCACACTCTTTTTCAGTTTGCGACGTTTCTTCTTTCTGGGAGTTTTAGAAGTCACGATATTGTGGGTTCTTGTTTACCTTTACGGCCACGCACTCCATCTCGATGAGCCATGTGGGCCTGCACACAGGAGCAAGCGTGATGACGGTAGGAATGTCGGGGAAACGCTCCTGGAACATCTCGCTCACCACCTCATAGTCGCCGGTGTCACGCAAATACACCACCAGATGCATAACATCGGAGAACTGCATACCACCCTCGGCAAGCAGGGCTTCGACATTATCCCACATGCGGTATGTCTGCAGGCGTATGTCGCCTTCATGCATCACTTCACCACGGTTGTTAATGCTGGCAGTGCCTGAAATGAACACGTGCGAACGGTCGCCATATTCGATGTGCGTACCCCGCTCAAAGGTCACGCCATACTCGTAAGTTGGATTCAGATGGGTCTTCGCATAGAGGTAATGCTGCTGGGCAGGTTGCAGCCCCGTCATTGCATACGCGCCCAACTGGATGATAGCCTTTGTGTCGGCAGGTCCACCCCCAATGCCAGTCGAAGCTATGTAGTGGGTTTCGGGCGTCAAGCCCTGAGCCTCGAAGTTCTCACGCCTTGCTCGCACCATTCCTGCATACTGGGTATCGACGTCGCGGACAAAGAACCAAGTGCGGATGCAGTTATCGGCCAATGTTGCCCCAAAGTGCGCCAGCGTGTCCTCATAATTATGGAGCAGAGCCTCGGTTTGCTGGGCACTGTCGCCCTCGTTCGAGGTCATGCCCATCTTCCAAAGGTGGCGATAGCCGTTGTGCTCGCACACTACAGACCCCTCTTCCACACGTATCTGCGTTCCGCTGACCATATAGAGCCAGACGGCAACCTTCGAACCATTGAGCGGTTGTTGCTGGATGCAGGAAGTGGCCACAAGGGGGTCCTTGCGCATGAAAGGCTGTTGGTTGGTGCTATCGGATAGGAAATAGCGCTTCAGGATATACTGAGCCCCGCGGAAATCAGGCAGTTCGGGCAGTCGGTCCTCTGCGGCATAAACCCGTTGAATCTGGCCTTCGAAGGACTCCTGACGGGATTCGACGTGCAGCATAATATGCCACTCGCCCACCCCTCCCTCGGGACAGAACGAGGCATACTCCAGCGTAACGCCTAAGTCTTCTAATGATATCGTTTTGTAATTCATGGGTGCAAAGATACA
>JAGCVH010000071.1 GCA_017962495.1 Bacteroidaceae bacterium | reverse complement strand
CGTTTACAACGTGAACCACAAGACCCTGACGAAGGAAGACAACGTCATCAGCGCTGCAAGCTGCACCACCAACTGCTTGGCTCCCATGACGAAGGCTCTCAACGACTACGCTCCCATCCAGAGTGGTATCATGACGACTGTTCACGCCTACACTGGCGACCAGATGATTCTGGACGGTCCTCAGCGTAAGGGTGACCTTCAGCGCGCTCGTGCCGGTGCTGCCAACATCGTTCCCAACTCTACAGGTGCTGCCAAGGCCATCGGTCTGGTTATCCCCGAGCTGAACGGTAAGCTCATCGGTGCTGCACAGCGTGTTCCCACCTTCACCGGTTCTACCACCATCCTGCATGCAGTTGTTAAGGGTGATGTTACTGTTGAAGGCATCAATGCTGCTATGAAGGCTGCTCAGAACGAGTCGTTCGGTTACACCGAGGAGAAGCTCGTTTCAAGCGACATTATCGGCATGAAGTTCGGTTCTCTCTTCGACGCCAACCAGACTATGGTTAGCAAGATGGAAGACGGCAACTACCTGGTACAGGTTGTTAGCTGGTACGACAATGAGAACTCTTACACAAGCCAGATGGTTCGTACCATTAAGTACTTTGCTGAGCTCTAATAGCTACAGACAAGCCATTGACAAGCAGGGGTGCCACAAGCGTGACACCCCTGTCTTTTATATATAATAAGGTATATTAGGGAATGATGAAGTTGATTTGTTCCTGACGAACAACGACGTCGAAGGGGCATTGTATATTGGGAATGACTTGTCCGTCGAGGCTTACCTGGGACTTGCCAATCTCCTCGAAGTGAATCTTCTGACGCGAGCGGTAAGGACGCACGTTGCGGTGTGTAAGGAACTTGCCTGTGACAAGCATATACATGCCAGCCACCAGCTGAGAGATAGCAGGGTGGGAGACAGTAGTCACGTCGAGCATGCCATTATAGGGTACGGCATTGGGTGTGAGGCCATAGGCATGAGCGTTTCCAAGGCAGATGTTCATGAAGTGTCCTTCTATCGTCTCGTGGTTGACGGAGAAGCGAGCCTTGTGTTCCATGCGGTGAAATAGCATGATGAGGAAGCTGCTGAGATAGCTCAAGGACGACATACCCCAGAAGCGATAGGTCTTGTGTTTGATGTCCATTATGCTTGCCACAAGTCCCACATTGAGGCAGTTGAGGAAATAGTATTTCTGTTCATTGCAAGTCAGGATGCCCAAGTCCACCTTCCTCACACGACGGCGAATGACAACGTTAACGGCAGCAATGGGGTCGTCTTCATCGATTTCCCAGAACTTGGCATAGTCGTTGCCGTGTCCGTTGGGAATGATGGCGAGGGTGATGCCTTTCCATATCTCGGGTTCAACGGAAAGAATGCCTTGAAGGGTGCGATTCAGTGCGCCATCGCCTCCTACGACAACGATGGTGGTGTATCCGTTCTTCACCAGCATGGCACCCAGGCGTTCCTCCGAACCATTGCCTTCGCTTTGCACGAAGTCGTATTCGATGCTTTGTTCGTTCAGGTACCGGCGTATCTTCTCCCAGCGTTTATGGGTGCGCAATACTCCACTTTTCGGACTATATATTATTCCCCAGCGTTCCATATCCTAATGATTTCATTTACTTTATCTTCCATCGGCATGGTGGCGTCGATCCAGTGTATGGGGATGCCTCGTCTTTCCTCCATCCCACGGAACCACGTCATTTGTCGTTTGGCAAACTGATGGATAGCAATCTCCAGTTGTCGGAACATCTCGTCGTAAGACAATTCTCCGATGCAATATTGGGTGACGTATTTGTATTCAAGACCATAGCGGATGAGTCGTTCGGCACTGACGTGCTTCAGCAGTTCCCTTACTTCCTCCACCATTCCGTTTTCCAATCGTTGTTTGAGTCTTCGAGTGATTTTCTCTCGTCGCAGGTTGCGGTCAATCTTTACTCCGATGTTCAGGCTTTTGCGTTCCGGGAAGCGTACTGGTCCCAGTTCGAAACTCTTCAACACCGATTCGATGTATAGCCCCGTTCCGCCACACATGACGGGAATCTTGCCTCGGGCTGTGATGTCCATAAAGGCATTCTGGAAAGCACACTGGAACTCGTAAACGTTGAATCGGTAACCCGCCTCCGTGATATCGATGACGTGGTAAGGCACTTGCTCTTCTTCCACGATATAATCGTCCAAGTCCTTGCCTGTCCCTATAGTCATACCTCGATACACCATCCGGCTGTCGGCACTAATCACCTCGCCTCCAATCCTATGACAGAGGTGAGCGGCCAGGGATGTCTTCCCGCTTGCCGTAGGGCCTAATATGGTTATCAGTTCGTAGTTCACAATTTCAACAACTCGCGATTCCTTATTCGTTTTATTTGCCCCTTAGGCCTTCCGGATTAAGCCTTAGGCCTTCCGAATTTACACCTATAGTTCGATGTGCCTCGAACAAGCGTTCGTCATGCTTCGCACTTAATTCTTTGTCACAAGTTCAACCCATCCTTGAAATCTTCTCCAGCTCTTCCACGTTGATGAGCTTTATCTTCTTTCCGTCTATGGCCACCAGATGCTCACTGGCAAATCCGCTAAGAGTGCGTATGGCATTGCTTGTGGTCATGTTCGAGAGATTGGCAAGGTCCTCTCGGCTGAGATAGATGGACAGTGTGCAACCGTCTTCTTCAAGTCCATAGCTGTCGCGTAGGAAGAGCAATGATTCGGCTAGTCGGCCTCGTATGTGCTTCTGTGTCAGGTTTACCGTTCGCTCGTCGGACACGCCCAGCAGTTTGGCAAGTGTCTGAATGAAGAACCACGCGAGTTCGTTGTTCGATTTGATGAACGAGACGATGAGTTCCAACGGAATCTTTGCCACAAGTGAAGTCTCGAATGCGGCGGCAGTAGTGAGGAAATCCTCTCCCGAGAGGTAAGCCCTGTATCCAAAATACTCCACGGGCTTGTAAAGGCGCATCGTCTGCGAACGGTGTCCGACTCCGTCCTTGTACACCTTCACCTTTCCCGAGATGAGGCAGAACAGCTGGTCGGGACAGTCTCCTTCGTGATAGATGACCTCGTTCTTCTTGTATTCCTGCAGGGTGATGGCCTCCTTGATCTGTTGCTTTTGCTCATCGGTAAGATGGCAACACAGGTCGGAAAGCTTTTCCATCACTTCATTTTTCAAATCTTGCTTTTTCGCCATCGCAACTATGTCCTTGAAAATATGTTTTACGACACAAAAATAGGTGTTTTTGCTCTACTGAACAAGAAAAAAACGAAATTAATTGCATAATCTTTCTTTCTTTGAAGTTTTTTGCTTAAATTTGAGTGTTCGAAAATCCATAAAAACACAAAACATAATCAATTATGAGTTATTTGCGCTTTGATAAGACTCTGATGACGAATCTGCAAGAATCCTTACCCAAAGAGATTCTTCGATCGAATCGCAGTGGAGCCTACTCGTGTACGACCTTGGTGGATTGTAACACGAGAAAGTACCATGGCTTGTTGGTTGTGCCTGTGCCAGAGTTGGACGATGAGAACCATGTCCTGCTGTCCTCGCTCGATGCGACGGTTATTCAGCATGGAGCAGAGTTCAACCTCGGCCTGCACAAGTACAATGGCGACAATTTTGCACCCCGTGGTCACAAGTACATCCGTGAGTTCGACAGCCTGCAAGTTCCCACTACCATTTACCGTGTGGGAGGCGTCCTTTTGCGTCGTGAGATGGTGTTTCAGCACTTCGAGAATCGACTGATTATCCGTTACACACTCCTCGATGCCCACAGTGAGACGACCTTGCGCCTGCGTCCTTTCCTCGCATTCCGTAGTGTACGCGAATACACACACGAGAACAGTCGTGCCAGCCGTGACTACTACGATGTGGAGAATGGAATCAAGACTTGCATGTATCCGGGCTATCCCGACCTCTATATGCAGATTGACAAGCCCAACAAGTTCGTCTTCCAACCCGACTGGTATCGTGGAGTGGAGTACCCGAAGGAGCAGGAACGCGGTTATGCAACCAATGAAGACTTATACGTTCCTGGTTACTTTGAGTTCAATATTAAGAATGGCGAAAGCGTAGTCTTCAGTGCAGGCCTTTCTGAGATTAAGACAAGCACACTTGCCGACTTGGCTCAGTTTGAAATCAACGTTCGCACACCACGCGACAACTTCTATAACAATCTGGTCAACTCTGCCCACCAATTCATCATCCATCGCGATGGCGAAGACTATGTGCTGGCCGGCTATCCTTGGTTCAAGAGTCGTGCTCGCGACCTCTTCATCTCACTGCCAGGCCTTACGCTGACCAACAACGAGATTGAGAAATACGAGCTGGTGATGAAGACTGCCGAGAAGGCCATCCGTCAGTTCATTGCAGGCGAACCCATCGGCGTGAAGATTTACGAGATGGAGCAACCCGACGTCCTCCTCTGGGCGGTATGGTGCATTCAGCAGTACGGCAAGATAGTGAACCTGAAGGCTTGTATCGAGAAATACGGTCGACTGGTTCAGGACATCATGGAATGGATTCGAGCCGGCAAGCATCCTGGATTGGAAGTTCACAACAACGGACTCATCTATGCTCCAGGCGGTAAGGACAAGGCCATCACTTGGATGAACAGTTCCTCGTATGTACTCCCCATCGTGCCACGAACAGGAAATATTGTTGAGTTCAATGCTTTGTGGTACAACGCCCTCATGTTCTCGGCAGAGATTTGCCGTTATATGAATGACGAGAAGGAAGCACTTCCGCTCGAAGGTCAGGCCAAGAAGGCAGGAAAGAGCTTCATAGAAGTCTTCCTCAACGAACACGGCTATCTGCTCGACTATGTCGATGGCAACATGATGTCGTGGGAAGTTCGTCCCAACATGGTGTTTGCTGTGGCCTTCGACTATAGTCCGCTTGATGCCAAGCAAAAGAAGACCGTACTCGACTTCTGTACCAAGGAGTTGCTTACGCCTAAGGGCTTGCGCTCGCTCAGTCCTAAGAGCGGGGCATATAATCCCATGTACACAGGTCCACAGCAACAACGCGACTATGCCTATCATCAAGGCACAGCTTGGCCTTGGTTGGCTGGCTTCTACATGGAAGCCTGCTTGCGTGTCTTCGGTCGTTCGCGTGTAAGTTTCATCGAGCGTCAGTTGGTGGGTTACGAAGAGGAACTCTTCTACCACTGCATCGGCACCATCCCCGAACTCTTCGACGGTAACCCGCCATTCCATGGTCGTGGTGCCATCTCCTTCGCCATGAATGTGGCTGAGATTATGCGTGTCGTGAAGTTGCTCGATAAGTATAACGAATATTAAAGAAAGGAGGCCATCATACTATGAAAGTTTTAATGTTCGGATGGGAGTTCCCTCCTAAGATTTATGGCGGACTGGCCGTTGCCAGTTACGGTATTACCAAGGGTCTGAGCGTGCAAGGCGATGTGGAAACCACCTTCTGTATGCCCAAGCCCACTGGCGAGGAAGAGAAATTCCTCAATATCATCAACATGAGTCAGGTGCCTGTCGTTTGGCGTGATGTCCAGTACGAACACATCAAGCATCGCTTCGTTGGTCACAAGGCCGAGGATTATTATCGTTTCCGCGACCACCTCTATGCTGACTTCAACTATCTGCAAGGTCTCGACGACCTCGGTTGCATCGGCTTTGCCGGAGGCTATCCCAGCAATCTGCATGAGGAAATCAATAATTTCAGCATCATTGCTGGCGTGCTGGCTCGTTCAGAACAGTTCGATGTCATTCATGCTCACGACTGGCTCACATATCCCGCTGGTGTACATGCAAAGATGGTGAGTGGAAAGCCTTTGTGCATCCACGTTCACGCCACCGATTTCGACCGCTCTCGCGGTAAGGTGAATCCCACTGTTTACTCGATTGAGAAGAACGGAATGGACCATGCCGATTGCATCATGTGTGTATCGGAACTCACGCGTCAGACGGTCATCAACCAGTATCACCAAGACCCACGCAAGTGTGTGGCTATGCACAACGCTGTGTATCCCTTGAGTGAGGAATACCAAGCCATCGAACCCAAGAAGAAGCCCAACGAGAAGGTGGTTACCTACCTGGGTCGTATCACCATGCAGAAAGGTCCTGAGTACTTTATCGAAGCCGCCAAGCGCGTACTTAACCGAAGTCACAATATCCGTTTCTGCTTTGCGGGTTCAGGTGATATGATGAATGCGATGATTGATCTTGCTGCAGCTTATGGTATTGCAGACCGTTGTCATTTCCCCGGCTTCCAGCGTGGGCGTCAGGTTTATGAGATGTACAAGAGTAGCGATGTCTTTGTAATGCCTTCTGTATCAGAGCCCTTCGGTATTGCGCCTCTCGAGGCTATGCAATGCGGTTGCCCCAGCATCATATCTAAGCAATCGGGTTGTGGTGAGATATTGGAGAATGTCATCAAGGTTGACTATTGGGACATCGATGCGATGGCAGACGCTATCTATTCAATCTGTACTAACGAAGCCTTGCACAAGTATTTGGCTGAGGAAGGAATGAAGGAAGTCGATGGCATCACCTGGGAAAAGGTGGCCGTACGCATCCGTTCTTGCTACGAACAACTCACCCATCGCGGTTACTTCGATGTAAATGACTATCACGCATGAGTAAATAAAAATTAAAAAATAAAATGATATGAAAACCATTTGTTTATATTTCGAGATTCACCAACCGGTGCAACTCAAGCGTTATCGCTTCTTCGAAATCGGAACTGACCATTACTATTATGACGATTACGAGAACGAACGCTCCATCTCCGAAACTGCACAGAAGAGCTACATCCCCGCCCTGACTACTATGCTCGAGATGGCTCAGCTCTATGGCAAACAGTTCAAAGTAGCCTTCTCCCTCTCAGGCGTCGCCATTGAGTTACTTGAAGTCTATGCACCAGAAGTTATCGAACTTCTGCAACAACTTGCCGAGACGGGATGTGTAGAGTTCCTTGCCGAACCCTATAGCCACGGCCTGTCTTCGCTTATCAATGAAGAAGTCTTTGTTGAGGAAACCAAGCGCCAAGCCAAGAAGATTAAGGAAATGTTCGGCCACACTCCCAAAGTGCTCCGCAACTCCTCTCTCATCTACTCCGATGAAATAGGTGCGTTGGCAGGTCGCATGGGATTCAAGGGTATGATTGCCGAAGGTGCCAAGCACATACTTGGTTGGAAAAGCCCTCACTTCCTCTATCATTGCGCCATTGACCCGAGTGTAAAGCTTCTTTTGCGCGACTATAAGCTATCGGACGATATCTCCCTGCGTTTCAATGATTCTTCGTGGAACGAATATCCTCTCTTTGCCGATAAGTATGTAGATTGGATTGCCCAGCTTCCCGACGATGAGCAAGTCATCAACATCTTCATGGAACTCTGTGCTCTCGGTATCTTCCAACCCCTGTCGAGCAATATCCTCGAGTTTCTGAAAGCACTGCCCGCTGTGGCTAAGCAACGTGGCATAGTATTTGCCACACCAAGCGAAATCATTGGAAAGACCAAGAGCGTAAGCCCAATGGAGGTTGCTTATCCCGTATCGTGGAACGATGAAGAGCGCGATACCTCTTGCTGGCTTGGTAACGGAATGCAGCGTGAAGCCTTCCAGAAGCTCTATCAAGAGGCCGACCGCATCCTTGCTTGCAAGGACCGTCGTATTAAACAAGACTGGGATCGCATACAGGCTTCCAACAACTTCCGCTATATGACAACGAAGCCTGCATCCGTTGGCATGTTCCGCAGTTTCTATGATTCGCCTTACGATGCCTTCACCAACTACATGAACATCCTCGGCGACTTTATCAAGCGTGTACAGGATCTCTTCCCCATGGAAGTAGAAAGCGATGAACTCAATGCCCTTTACACCACCATCCACAACCAGGGTGAGGAAATCAGTGTTAAGGACAAGGAGATTAGTCGTCTGCGTGCTCGTCTTGAGAAGTACGAGCCTGCACCTGATGTTGCGGAACCTGTTAAGAAGATTGCCGAAGAGCCCAAGCGCGAGGTGAAGAAAGCCCCTGTCAAGAAGGTTGAGAAAAAGGCACCAGCTAAGAAAGAACCTGCAAAGCCAACAATAGCAGAGAAGGCATCCGCCAAGAAGGCCGAACCAAAGAAAAAGGCTCCTGCAAAGAAGCCTGCCGCGAAGAAGTAATTATTTATGATTCTAAATAGATAAGGGCATCGCAGTAAAGCGGTGCCCTTATTGATGATAGGAGTGGAGTGCAAGTTATTTCAGCAACTCTTCAACCTTAGGTGCAAGGTCTTCGCCACGAACGTCGCGAGCAACAATCTTGCCATCCTTGATGAACACGGTTGCAGGGATAGCCTGAATGGCATAGATGCCAGCAGGCTTCGACTGCCATCCACCGAGGTCGGAGACTTGAGGCCAAGCCATTCCCAGTTCCTCGATAGCCTTCTTCCATTCAGACGCATCATCGTCGAGGCTTACGCCGAGAATCTCAAAACCTTGGTCGTGGAAACGCTCGTAAACTTCCTTTACATTAGGCATTTCACTACGACAGGGACCACACCACGATGCCCAGAAGTCAATCATCAGCACCTTTGCCTCCTTTGCCACATCGCTTAGAGCCAGAGTCTCACCGTCGGGGGTGGAAGCACTAAAGTCCGTAAACTCTTTACCAATAGCAGTTACGCCTTTGGCCTCCATGTCTTTCTGCAATTGTTTCAAGGCATAGGAGTTCTTGTCCTTCTCAGGTACAGCTGCCAACATCTCGTTGATGAACTCATCGCCAAAGTCCGAGGCATAGTTTGCAAGATAGAACTGACCAGCATAATTTGACACGTTGTCGCGGATGAATTGCTTCATGGTATTCTCCATCTTTCCGCTGTACTCCTGAGCCTTCTTCTGCAGAGTCTCTTGTTCCGCCTCTGTCATGTTGTCGTTTGCCTTCTCGAACAGTTCCGACATCTCCTTGTTCAACGCCAGCATCTTGTCGTACAACTCTGTGTTGCGGTCATTGATGAGAGTGCCTCGTGCGGCCATTGTCCCTTCGTTGGCATCTGCCTCGAGTTTAATGTCTGCATTCTCCAGGAAGAATTGCGTACTGGCTTGTCCCTTATAGTCGGCAATTGCATTGGTGATGCTGTCCACGCTTCCTGCCGCTTCAAACTTGCCGTCCTTCACGATGGCCAGGTGCAACGTGTCCAGTCCCTTCCCGTCAAAAGTCATAATAGCAACGGTGTCGCCATCATTCGCACCTTCGATAGTTCCTTCTATTCTATATCCTTTGCTACAGCCCGTGAGCGCAATCACCATTGCCGCAACAATGATAGTGAGGAAAGATTCTTTCTTCATAAGTAGATGATTTAATGTTAATCGTTTCTAAAAAAGTAAAGCCCCCTGCGACTCCGAAGATTCACAGGAGGCTTCGACAGAGTTACTGTGTGTTGGTCTCGAATCTCAATTACTTGTGGTTCAGAGCCAAGTCAACATTAACGGCACAAGCTACAGAGCAACCAACCATGGGGTTGTTACCAATGCCCAGGAAGCCCATCATCTCAACGTGAGCAGGCACTGAGCTGGAACCTGCGAACTGAGCATCGCTGTGCATACGGCCCAGTGTGTCGGTCATGCCGTAAGAAGCGGGACCTGCAGCCATGTTGTCGGGATGCAGCGTGCGACCAGTACCACCACCAGAAGCTACTGAGAAGTAGGGCTTGCCGGCACGAATGCGCTCTTTCTTATAGGTTCCTGCAACGGGGTGCTGGAAACGAGTGGGGTTGGTAGAGTTACCAGTGATGCTGACATCAACATCTTCCTTCCACAGGATGGCAACACCTTCACGAACATCGTCGGCACCATAGCAGTTCACTGCTGCACGGGGACCCTTAGAGTAAGCAATGCGCTTAACTTCTTTCAGTTCACCAGTGAAATAGTCGAACTGTGTCTGCACATAGGTGAAACCGTTGATGCGGCTGATGATCATAGCAGCGTCCTTACCCAGACCGTTGAGGATGCAACGCAGGGGCTTGTCGGCTGGTCTCGACTTGTTAGCCATCTGTGCAATCTTGATAGCACCTTCTGCTGCAGCAAAGCTCTCGTGGCCAGCCAAGAAGGCGAAGCACTTGGTTTCGGGAGTGAGCAGACGAGCAGCCAGTTCACCATGGCCGATACCCACCTTGCGGTCGTCGGCAACAGAGCCAGGGATGCAGAATGCCTGCAGACCCTCACCAATGTAGTTGGCGGCTTCTACGGCGTTCTTAGCCTTTTCTTTCAGTGCGATAGCGGAACCTACAACGTATGCCCACTTGGCATTCTCGAAGCAGATCATTTGGGTCTCCTCACAAGTCTTGTAGGGGTCAAGGCCTGCGGCTTCACAAATCTGGTTGGCTTCCTCGATGGAAGCGATGCCGTGCTTATTCAGACAAGCAAGAATCTGCTTGATGCGACGGTCTTGGCTTTCAAATTTTACTTCACGTATCATAGCAGTTCCTCCTTATTCTTTACGTGGATCAATACTCTTAACGGCACCGTCCTCGGGCTTTGTGCGACCGTATGTGCCTGTAACACTCTTCAGGGCTTCGTCGGCAGGAACACCTTTCTTGATAGCGTCCATGAACTTACCCATGTGAACGAATTCGTATCCGCAAACCTGGTCGTCCTCGTCGAGGAACATCTTTGTGATGTAGCCTTCAGTCAGTTGCAGGTAGCGTGTACCCTTAACCTTTGTACCATAGAGAGTACCCATTTGCGAGATGAGGCCCTTGCCCAAGTCTTCGAGACCTGCACCTACCATAAGACCACCCTCAGAGAATGCACTCTGTGTGCGGCCATAGACAATCTGCAGGAACAACTCACGCATGGCGGTGTTGATGGCGTCGCATACGAGGTCGGTGTTCAGGGCTTCGAGCAATGTCTTTCCAGGCAGGATTTCACTGGCCATAGCAGCGCTGTGGGTCATACCCGAGCAACCAATGGTCTCAATGAGTGCTTCCTCGATGATACCATCCTTCACGTTCAGGGTTAACTTGCAAGCACCCTGTTGAGGAGCACACCAACCAATGCCGTGAGTCAGGCCGCTGATGTCCTTAATCTCTTTTGCTTGTACCCACTTGCCTTCCTCTGGGATGGGAGCGGGACCATGGTTGGGGCCTTTGGCCACGCAACACATGTTCTGTACTTCTTTACTGTAAACCATAAAAATTACTTGTTAATAAGTTGTAGTAACTATATTTTCTTCGCAAAAATACCTAAAATATATTATATATCCTAACATTTTTTTAATTTTATTTTTGTGTTTCGTAATTCGTAATTCGTAATTTATGTGTACTTTTGCACCTGCTATGGAAGTTAAGATACTTGAAAATGATATAGTTCGTGCGGCTCAAGGTGGCAACGAGGCTTTTATGGATCTCTTTTGTGACCGCATTCTGCAAGCCGTTGGCGGTGAACTGACTGCGGAGACGATGCAGCAACTCTCAGCCGACCAGATAACGCTGTTGGCCTATCAGATTGTACGTAACGAGGTGATGGAGGGTGGTTTCATCCAGCTCATCCACAACGGGTATGGTCCCTTCATCTTTCTCAATCCCTTTGCCAAAGCCATGCGCATGTGGGGAGCAAAGGAGATGTGCAACCTCATCTACGACGGACGCCGACTTTATGAGAAGTATGCCGAACCTTTGACGCAGGATTGCACCGACGAGGAGTTCATGGCCTTGTACGAGCAATTCGAGGAATTCGACGAGTTGGACGATTCCTTCATCGAGATGGAACCTGAGGTAACTAGCATCGTGGCGCATTATATCGACGAAAACATGAGTGGATTCGCGATAGTTGAGAATTGAGTGATATGGCGGAGAAGAAGGCATTTGTAAGCAAGGTGAACATCAAGAACAAGCGGGCAGCATTCGACTACCTCTTGTTGGACGATTACACGGCGGGCATTGTCCTGACAGGCACGGAGATTAAGAGCATCCGAGCAGGTAAGGCAAGTCTCGTCGATACCTACTGTGTCATCATTCAAGGCGAGGTGTGGGTCAAGAACATGTACGTTGCTCATTACGAACATGGGTCTTACAACAACCACGTAGAGCGTCGCGACCGTAAGCTTCTGCTCAATCGCCGTGAGATTCGCAAGATTGCTTCATCGCTCAAGGCACCAGGTTTCACCCTTGTGCCTACCTTATTATATATAGACGAAAACGGACGTGCCAAGCTTGACATCTCTATAGCTCGCGGTAAGAAGGAATACGACAAGCGCGAGACATTGAAGGAAAAGGAAGACAGGAGGGAAATTTCCAGAAGCTTTAAGAAAAACTATTAAATTGTTTGAAAGGTATGGTAGGTAAAAGGTTGCACTCTGAACTGGAAAAGCGAATACTTTGCCTCGACGGTGCAATGGGAACGATGATTCCTAAGGGGAAAGGGCTGGGCGACTTGCTATGCCTGACTGACTCCGACATCATTCGCAACATTCACGAACAATACCTCGAGGCAGGAGCAGACCTCATCACTACCTGCACCTTTAACGCCCAACGCATCTCTCTCGCCGATTATCACAGCGAACATCTGGTCCGCGATATCAACCTGGCTGCAGTACGTATTGCACGCGAAGCCGCCGACAAATACTCGACACCAGACAAACCTCGCTTCGTCCTCGGAAGTGTTGGTCCTACGAGCAAGAGCTGTTCGCTAAGTCCTGATGTCGAGAACCCAGGCTTGCGAGCCATCACCTTCGATGAACTTTCTGAAGCTTATATCGAGCAAATGGAGGCACTCATAGAGGGTGGGGTAGATGCCCTGCTGATGGAGACCATATTCGACACACTTAACGCCAAAGCTGGTATTTATGCGGCAGAGGAGGCTATGAAGAAGGTGGGACGTCGTGTCCCCCTGATGCTCAGCGTGACCATTAGCGACAAATCGGGTCGCCTGCTAACGGGGCAGACCATCGAGGCATTTCTCATCAGCATCTCCCATGCTCCTGTTCTTAGTGTTGGTTTCAACTGTTCGTTTGGTGCTCGTGACATGCTGCCCAATCTTCGCACGTTGGCTCGCCTCTCTCCTTTCTACATCAGTGCTTACCCCAATGCCGGTTTGCCCAATGTCTTTGGAGAGTACGACCAGACACCTGAGATGATGCTCGAGGAGGTTCGTCATTTCGTCGATGAAGGTCTGGTTAACATCATTGGAGGCTGTTGTGGCACGACAACTGCACACATCAGGGAACTAGCCAGATTGGCTAATTCCAGTTCAAAGGTTTCGCCAGTTCATAATTCAAAGTGCAAAGATAACTCAAAACCCAGAACTCTGCACTCAGAACTGGCAAAGCCTATGCTTTGCCTCAGCGGTTTAGAGCCTCTTGTGCTCACTCCCGAGGTTGGCTTCATCAATGTTGGAGAACGATGCAATGTGGCAGGCAGTCGCAAGTTCCTGCGGCTCATCAATGAGAAGAATTATGACGAGGCACTCTCCATTGCTCGCCAGCAGGTCGATGCAGGTGCTATGGTCCTCGACATCAACATGGACGACGGACTCTTGGATGCTCGTCATGAGATGACCACCTTCCTTAACCTGCTTACAAGCGACCCCGAAATCGCTCGGGTTCCTGTGATGATAGACTCCAGCAACTGGGAGGTCATACGCGCGGCTTTGAAGTGTTTGCAAGGCAAGTCTATTGTCAACAGCATTTCGCTGAAGGAGGGTGAAGAGGTGTTCCTTGCCCATGCCCGCGAGTTAAAGCGTTTGGGGGCGGCAGTCGTTGTGATGCTCTTCGACGAGGAAGGACAGGCCACTACCTACGAACGGCGCATAGCCGTTTGCGAGCGCTCATATCGTTTACTTACTGAACAGGCAGACTTCAATGCCTGCGACATCATCTTCGACCCCAATGTCTTAGCCATCTGTACGGGTATTCCCGAACACGATACATACGCCCTCGACTTCATTCGCACCATCGACTGGATTCGCCAACACATGCCTCTCGTACATATCAGTGGAGGCATCAGCAACCTTTCCTTTGCCTTCCGAGGCAACAACTTCCTGCGCGAAGCCATGCATGCGGTTTTCCTCTATCATGCTCGTCAGCATGGGATGGACATGGCTATCATGAACCCTGCTTCCAAGGTGATGTACAGCGACATTTCTGCCGACCTTCTGCAGATGCTCGAGGCTGTTATCCTCCGTCCGTCAGCAGAGGCAAGCGAAAGGCTGATAGCCTTTGCCTCAGATAACTTCGACCATTCAGAATACTCCGATAACTCCGTCGCATCCCACAAACCAGCAATCCTCCCAGTCTCCCAGCGCCTAATCGAGTCTTTGCGTCGTGGTAACAGTGACAATCTGGAGGCCGACCTAGCCGAGGCCTTGCAGACCTATCCCGATGCAGTCAGCATCATCGAAGGTCCACTCATGCAGGGTATGAACCTCGTTGGTCAACTCTTTGGCGAGGGAAAGATGTTCCTCCCCCAGGTGGTCAAGACGGCTCGCACTATGAAACAGGCGGTGAGTTATCTCTCCCCAGCCCTCTCTAAAGGAGAGGGTGTTAAGTCTGCGGGGCGTGTTTTATTGGCTACGGTGAAGGGCGACGTTCATGACATCGGTAAAAACATCGTCAGTGTCGTAATGGCTTGCAACGGCTACGAAATCATCGACATGGGCGTGATGGTGCCTGCCGAAGACATTGTGCGAAAGGCGCTTGAGGTTCATCCCGATGTCATTGGTCTTTCGGGCCTTATCACCCCTTCGCTCGAGGAGATGATACGCGTCGTCAGTCAGTTGCGCGAGGCAGGGATTTCCATACCTGTCATGATAGGCGGCGCCACCACCAGTCCGCTTCACACGGCATTGAAGATAGCGCCCGTCTATGAAGGTCCTGTTATCTGGGTAAAGGATGCCAGTCAGAATGCTCCACAGGCGGCTCGTTTTCTTGCCCCTGAGACCCGTGTCGAGGCGTTGCACTCTCTCAAGGCGGAACAGGAACACCTGCGACAGCAGAACACTAGAGAGGAAAGTGACATCCTTACACTCGATGAGGCTCGTCGTCGCAAACCCAAGCTATTCTAATCAATTAGCCCCTCTCCCCGCTCTCCCCGTTGGGGCGAGGGCTTTACTATAGACGCTGAGAGGGTAAATAAATTGTAAATAAATCAAATGGTCAAATTGTACTTTGTACATTGTAAATGGTAAATATAAAGACAGAGCTTAGGAGAAAGATAAGAGGACGAAAGGCTGAACACCAAGCCAACTTCCCCACATGGTCCGCCGAAATATGTCGGAAGGTACTTGCAATGCCTCGTTGGGAGTCGGCTCGTACCGTCCTACTCTATCATGCTTTGCCCGACGAACCTGACCTGCAATCCCTGCTCGATGAAGCATTGCTGGAAGGCAAACAAGTCCTTCTGCCAGTGGTAGTTGGCGATGATCTGGTGCTGAAACACTTTAGGGGTAAAGAGAACCTTCGCGAAGGCGCTTTCCACATCCTCGAACCCATTGGTGAGGACTTCCCTTTAGAGGAATACCAGCAGATTGAACTTGCTCTCATTCCCGGTATGGCATTCGACCGCACAGGTCACCGTTTGGGTCGAGGGCGTGGCTATTACGATCGTCTCCTTCCTCGCCTCCCACATACCTATACCCTGGGCATCTGCTTCCCCTTCCAACTCCTCGACACCATTCCCTTCGAGCCCCACGACATCCCCGTCTGCGAGGTGATAATTTGAACATAGGTTTGATTGCCATCGAACATAGGCTCGATTGCTAACGAACATTATCTTAAAAAAAGTTATTATTGACCTTACATTCGACAGAAAACTTTGATTTGTTTGCAAATCCTCTCGCTTATTCGTAATTTTGCCGTGGATATTCAAGTAAACTATGAAAAGATTAGTTCTGAGCGCGTTGCTCGTAGTCGTCGCCATGTGCGGATGGGCTGCAAAGAATGATGGTAAACTGAAGGTGAAAATCGACGTCAAAGACTTTGGTGACACGCTAGTGGTTTACCGGTCCGGCCATGGGGAGCAGACCTTCATAGGCAAAGATGGTAAGTTTAAGTTCGAACTCAAAGTGGATACTCCCTGCACGGCTATACTGGTCCAGCCCAGATTTTTTCGCGGCGACATGACCGCCACGTTCTTTAACGTTCCCTTAGTGGGAGGCGAGGAGATGCGTCTGTGGGCGACCGACAACACGCGTTACGACGTGGACGGGACTGGATTCTATTCCGACTATCATCAGGTGGACCTCTTTCGTGAGAGTGCCGTCAAGGAATTGCAGATCAATGCCGACAAATTAAGCAAGTTGGTGGCAGACGACAATATGAGTGAGGAGGAAGGTTCGAAGTTCTACAAAGAAGTCTATCAGCCCAGCGTCGCGCGTTACCAGCAGTCGGTGATGGATTACATCAAGGCTCACCCCAAACAGGAGGCAGCCGTATTCCTGCTAAGGAACTTCGATGGCGTGCTTCTGGTGAATAACATCGATGGGCTCGACAGGTTGAAGGAGGCAATTGCATGCTTCGACGTGTCGGTTCGCGAGGGACGCATGAAACCGTTCTACGACAGTTGGCTGGCTGAAAGAGAGGCGCGCGCGAAGGCCTGGACCGAAGAAAAGGAGGCAGAAAAAAAGATGGCCAGCGGACTGGACGCTCCTGAGTTCACGCTCAACGATATCAACGGACAGCCGTTTGCACTCTCGTCGCTGCGTGGCAAGTATGTGGTGCTGGACTTCTGGGGTTCGTGGTGTGGTTGGTGCATCAAGGGATTTCCTCAGATGAAAGAATACTACGCCAAATATCCCGGCAAGTTCGAGATTGTGGGTGTGGACTGCAATGATACGGATGAGAAATGGAAAGTTGCCGTGAAGAAGTACGAACTGCCCTGGTTGCACGTTTACTGTCCAGACAAGTCCACCGTACTGGACGACTATGGTGTGACGGGTTTCCCCACCAAGATTGTCATCGGTCCTGACGGTAAGATCGTGAAGGGCATCGTTGGCGAGAGCCCCGCGTTCTATACCTTGCTCGATGAGTTGTTCGGTGGGGCAGGGAAATAATCTCTTAAGAGCGCGCAAGAAGAATAGAAGTGTCATGAATATGAGGAAGCTGTTTTTGTCGTTGTTGCTCGTTGTCGTGACGACGGCAAATGCCCAGACCATAGTGAAGGGCGATATGAATAGTGATGAGCAGGTGACCATCTCGGATGTGACGTCATTGGTGAACGTGATACTGGGCAAGTCGCCCGTGGAGACCATCGACATCGGCGGCAAACCTTACGGGGTGGACAACAGTATGGTGGTGGGCAAGTGGTACACGCCTGAGGGGACTTCGTTTACCCTGAACGAGGATGGGACGACGGACTTCGGCGCGGGCTTCACCTATAAGTTCCGACCCTATCAGGGAACGCTCATGATATTCAACGCCCAAGGACTTCCCGTGAGGAGCATCGTGCTGAATGAGGTGGAGGAGGAGTACCTGCTGGCGGTGGACTATGCGACGCAGACCTACGTGAAATATACGAAAGAACCCGTGGCTGTGGGAACGCACTTGTATGTCGATCTTGGTCTGCCCAGTGGCACGCTATGGGCTACCTGCAACATCGGGGCAATGAGTCCAGAAGACTTTGGCGACTACTTTGCCTGGGCGAGACGGAGACGAAGAGCAACTATGACTGGAGTACATATAAGTATTGTAAGGGGACGATGAGCACGCTGACCAAGTATTGCCAGAATGGTGCGAATGGATATGAGGGCTTCACGGACGCGCTGACGGAACTGGAAACAGCCGACGACGCGGCCTGCGTCCTATGGGGTTCGAAATGGCGCACACCGAGTGAGGAGCAGTTCGCAGAACTCCTAAACGGCACATACACCACCGCTGTATGGATGATGGTGAACAATGTCTATGGACTGAAGATTACGAGTAAGAAGAATGGCAACTACATCTTCCTGCCTGCCGCAGGAATGTATAATGGAACTACGCCTTACCGAGTTGGGGTAATGGGCAGTTACATGACGCGAACGATAGGTCTGTACCCATACAACGCGTGTCGTTTTTATTTTGAAATGGGTACGATAACCAATAATAACACCAGTCGCAGTTATGGTCAACCCGTGAGGGCGGTGATGGTGGCAGGGCCTATTGAAGAGTGAATAATGAGATAGTGTTTCGCGCAAAAACATATGAATCGAGATGCCTTTGGGTGTCTCGATTCTCTTTAACTTAGAACTTTAAAAGCGCGTTTAATAGAAGACAATATTCTGCACAACCTGAGCACCGACGGCGGCATTGACTTTGCTGATGAGGTAGGAGCGCTCCATCATAAGGTCTTGTCGAAGGGCAGGACGAGTGATTTTCACGTATAAGATTCCATGACGGAAGGAGACATCGCCAGTGAGGCGGGCAACGAGCGGACCGGCTGCTTCGGGCCAGGCTTTGATGGCTCGGACTTCGTTGAGTGGGGTTTCCAATCCCTCTTGACGCAGGTAATGGCGAATGATTTCGCCCAGTGGCAAGGCTTTCCTCCTTCTCATCGGCTTCAGGGATTAAGGTTCTCTTTCTCGTTGAACGATCCAGCGTGGACATGGAAGAGGCGATACTGGCCTGAAACGAGGTTCAGAATCTGGTCGAGGTGGTCGCGGTTGGTGTCCGTGATGAATATCTGTCCGAAGTCTTCGCCTGAGACGAGTCGCATGATTTGCTCCACGCGAGTGGCATCGAGCTTGTCGAAAATGTCGTCGAGCAGCAGGATGGGGGTGGTGCGACTGCCCGTGCGACGAAGGAAATCGAATTGGCTCAGTTTGAGTGCTATCAAGTACGACTTGTTTTGTCCCTGACTTCCTTCGCGCTTGATGGGATAGCCGCCGAGCGTCATTTCCAGTTCGTCCTTATGTATGCCGTGAAGCGAGTAGCCTACGGCACGGTCCTTGTGGCGGTCGCGCTGTATCACCTCGAGGAGTGGTCCTCGCTGGCAATGGCTGACATAGCGAAGTCCCACCTCCTCTGCCCCGTTTGAGATGGTGGAGTAGTAGCGCTGGAAAGTAGGGATGAGTTGCTCGACATAATGGGCTCTGCGTTGATAGATGAACTCACCCTCGCGAGCCATAGCCTCCTCCCAAAGGGACAGCAGTTCGGGGTCGGGCTCGGCATCTTCCATCTTCAGCAAGGCATTGCGCTGTTGCAAGGCTTTGTTGTAGCGAATGAGCGAGTCGATGTAGGCTGGTTCGCATTGCGAGATGACGATGTCGAGGAAGCGGCGTCTCTCCTCACTGCCTCCGCTGATGAGTTCGCCATCGGACGGACTGACGACGACGACGGGAATGAGACCTATGTGTTCGGCCAGGCGCTTGTAGGCCTTCTTGCCTCGACGCATGACCTTCTTCTGTCCGAGTTTGAGTCCGCAGTATATTTCCTCAGGACTTCCGTCCTCCCTTTCATACTGGCCTTGAATCATCATGAACTCGCTTCCGTGACGGATGCACGACGAATCGATGCTCGTGGTCGCGCTCTTGCACATCGATAGGAAATAAATCGCGTCCAGCAGGTTGGTCTTTCCCTCGCCGTTCTGTCCGATTAGGCAATTGATGCCGGGAGACAGCTCGAGGTCGGCCTGCTCGATGTTCTTATAGTTGAGTATGGAAAGGCGGGTAAGTATCATTTGGATACATTTGGATGCATTTGGACACAAAGATACAAAATAATTCGATATTCGTAATTCGTAATTCACAATTATTTTGTACCTTTGCACGACTTTATGCGTATAACAAAATAAAACTAAATAAAAATGGCAAAAAACAACAAGAATGGCGCGGCTCAGCCCGTCGTTGAGGAAGAATCCTTTGTACAGAAAAACTTAAAGAAAATCGCTATCTGCGTGGGAGTTTTGATTGTTGCAATCATTGCTGCCATCCTGATTAGTAACTATCTGGAGCGCCGTAACCAGAAAGCCGCCGAGGCTTTGTTCCCCTGCGAGCAACTGTTCCAGCAGGGTCAGTTCGAGAAAGCTCTCACGGGCGATGGTCAGCAGGTGCTGGGTTTCGCTGAGGTGGTGAAGAAGTATGGTCGCACCAAGTCGGGTAACTTGGCTAAGTTGTATGCAGGTCTGGCTTCCTTCCATACTGAAAAGTTCGAGGATGCCGAGAAGTACCTGAAGGACTTTGATACGAAGAAGGACGAGATGATTAGCCCTGCAGCACTGGGTGCTTTGGGTAACGTGTATGCTCAGCTCGGTCAGAACGATAAGGCAGTGGAGACACTGAAGAAGGCCGCAAAGAAAGCTGACAACGTTGTGCTTTCACCTATCTATTTGGTGCAGGCTGCTGAACTCCTGGAAGCTGACGGCAAGGCTAACGAGGCTCTGAAGCTCTATGAGGAGGTGAAGGCCAACTATCGTTCCAGCTAGCAGGGTCAAGAGATTGACAAGTACATCGAGCGCGTTAGGGCTGCTAAATAATGGCTACAGCTTTTCATAACCTTTCGGATTACGATTCGCAAAGCGTTCCGTCGGCAGAGGGAATGCGCTTTGGTATCGTCGTTTCGGAATGGAACAAGGAGGTGACGGGCGGACTGCTCAAGGGTGCCTATGAGACTTTGCAGAAACATGGAGCAAAGGAAGAGGACATCACCGTGCTTACCGTTCCTGGTAGTTTCGAACTCGTCTTTGGTGCATCACGCATGTTAAACAGCAATCGTTTCGATGCAATCATTGCCATCGGATGTGTGGTGCGAGGCGATACTCCGCATTTCGACTACATATGTGAAGGTACTACCCAAGGGCTTGCTGAACTGAACAGGCAGGGGAACATCCCCGTCATCTACGGATTGCTCATGTGCAACGATATGGAGCAAGCCGAGGCTCGTTCGGGCGGTATGCTCGGAAACAAGGGCGACGAATGTGCCATCACGGCTATCAAAATGGTGGACTTCAGTCGTCAGTTGAGTTAAGCGAGACAAACGAAAAGAGACAAAGAAGGGGCTACGTCGGATGATTGACGTAGCCCCTTTGCTATGTCTATGCCCTCAGGTCAGAAGGGCAAGTCGTCGGGATTGATACTCAGGTCTGGTCCCGGATAGAGGTCGGGAAAGAGTGACGATAGGTTGTTGAACTCCTCCTTCTCAGCCTGTTGGCGATAGTGGAGCGATTGCTCGTCGTGACCCAGTTGTGCGTGGCAGAAAGCCAGATAGGACAGAACATGACCACGTATCGTGAAGCTGGTTTGCGCCAAGCGTTCCAGACGTTGGATGGCGGCTTCATACTGACCGGCATCGATGAGACATTGTGCATCGAGATAGTTTGCTCGCTCGTCGTTGGGGAAACTCTTCAGGAAACGGCCGTAATACTCGTGTGCCTCGTTCAGGCGGTTGCTGTCGAGCAGGATATTGGCCATCATGAGTATGCCCTGAGCGTTGTCGGGTTCAATGGCAAGTGCGTATTCTGTCGCCTCAGTGGCTTCGGTGTATTGTTCGAGCCAAAGGTAGGCCTCCGCCATTTGCAACCAGGCTTGCGTGTCGAATGGCACGTGTTGGATGTTGGCCTCAAGCAGGGCAATGGCCTTGTTGTATTCGCGTCGATAGTTATGAATCTCGGCTTGCAGGGCAATGGCTTCGTCGTAGTCGGGAAAGTCGTTACGCAACAGCGTCACCCATTCCATAGCCTTGTCGCCAAAGCCGTAATCCTTGCACAGGGCGATGCTGTCGTAAAGGAAATCCGGTGCTTCTTCGTCGTCTGCTTTTTGGTATTCCTGAAGAAGCAGATCGAATGCCTTCTGACTCTCATTGAAGTAGAAGTGGAGCTCGGCCTTCAGAAAGATGACCTCCCTATCGTCCTGGTCGGTAATCGCATTGCAAATGCGCCAAGCTTCTGCACGATGGCCGTAGAACATCTGTTGGCGAGAGAGAAATATCTGTGGGTCGACGCTGTCTGGATAGAACGACAGGGCGTACTGGATGCAGCGGTCGGCGTCGTCCATACGCTGATTCATGGCATAGTACTCGGCTATGTCGGTCAGCGTCTCGGAGTCAAACTCGGCAGGTTCGCCTGTTGCCACCATGTGTTCGTAGGCGGCCAGTGACTTGCGAAAATCCTTGCCTTGAAAGTAATTATAGTCTTCGTTCAATGTGTCGTTTGTTTGAGGCCACGAAGGCCTTTGTCTTATGCTTAATGAACCTCAGGTCTTATCTCCGAAGACCTTAGGCCTTCTTTCGGAGGACCTTAGGTCTTATTTCGGAAGACCTAGGTCTTATTGACTGTATGCCTAAGTCTTATTTCCAATTGTCCTTGAGACCAACGGTTCGGTTGAATACAAGGTGGTCGGGCGTGCTGGTGGTATCGACGTTGAAGTATCCGATGCGTTGGAACTGCAGGTAGGAGAGCACAGGCATCTGTGCAGCAAAGGGCTCGACGAAGCAATTGTCGAGTATGGTCAGACAATCGGGATTAATCATCTGGCGCATTGCTGTAACGGCGTCGCATTGCTGGGCTTCACGGATGGCTGCCAATTCATCGCGCGGGTTCTCCACCTTCCACAGACGGTCGTAGAGGCGAACCTCTGCCTTCACGGCATCGTGACAACTAACCCAATGCAAGGTCTTACCCTTGATCTTGCGGTCAGCTCCGGGCATTCCACTCCTTGTCTCAGGGTCGTAGGTGCAGTAGATGGTAGTGACATTGCCTTCGGCATCAACGTCGCAGGGATGTTCCTCGTCGCACTTGATGATGTAGGCATTCTTCAGGCGAACTTCTTTGCCAGGTGCAAGACGCATAAACTTCTTCTCTGCCACTTGCTGGAAGTCGTCGCGCTCAATCCATATCTCACGACTGAACTCGATGGTGTGTGTGCCGTCGGCTTCGCATTCGGGATTGTTGATGGCCGTCAGTTGTTCCGTCTTACCCTCAGGATAGTTGGTGATGACCACCTTAACCGGATTGAGAACGGCACTCACGCGAATGGCTCTGCTGTTCAGGTCTTCACGTACGGCACTCTCGAGCAGTGCCATCTCGTTGAGGGCGTCGTAGGTGGTGTATCCAATCTTGTCGATGAACTTTTGTATGCTCTCTGGCGAATAACCGCGACGACGGAATCCACAGATGGTCGGCATGCGAGGATCGTCCCAACCGCTCACCATTCCTTCGTTGACAAGTGCCAGCAGGTTGCGCTTCGACATGAGCGTGTAGGAGAGGTTGAGCTTGTTGAACTCTGTCTGGCGTGGACCTTGGTAAGTCGAGAGTTGGGAGTTGAGCGTTGCGAGTTTGCTTCCGCTTTCTGCATTTGCTCCACAATCGGCAATCCATTCTCTCATCCACTGCACAAACAGGTCGTAGAGGGGTCGATGCTCCACGAACTCGAGTGTGCAAAGCGAATGGGTTACTCCCTCGAGATAGTCGCTCTGTCCGTGCGTGAAGTCATACATGGGATAGGCGTTCCACTTGTTGCCCGTGCGGATATGCGGGATGTTCAGCACGCGATAGATGAGCGGGTCGCGGAAGAGCATATTGGGGTGAGCCATATCAATTTTGGCTCTGAGCACGAGTGTGCCAGGTTCGCACTTACCGCTATTCATGAACTCGAACAGTTGCAGGTTCTCCTCTATGGGACGGTCGCGGAAGGGACTGTTCGTACCAGGGCTCGTGATTGTGCCTTTCTGCTGGGCAATGACTTCGGCCGACTGCTCATCGACGTAGGCTCGTCCTTGCTTGATGAGCCACACGGCAAAGTCCCACAACTGCTGGAAATAGTCGCTGGCGTAGTACACGTTGGCCCATTCATAGCCAAGCCAGCGGATGTCCTGCTCAATGCTTTCGATGTATTCCGTGTCTTCCTTCTGCGGGTTGGTGTCGTCGAAGCGAAGATTGCAGATGCCACCATAGCGCTTTGCTACGCCAAAGTCCATTGCGATGGCTTTAGCATGTCCGATGTGTAGGTAACCGTTAGGTTCGGGTGGGAAGCGTGTCTGTACTCTTCCTTCGTTTTTCCCCTCAGCTAAATCTGCCTCAATCTTTTGTTCTATGAAGTTGAGCGATTTCTTTTCGCTATTCTCGTTATTTTCTGTATATGCCATAGCTTTGACTTGTTTTATTTTTCTTCTTTTATGATGCAAAGGTAATGAATTTTAGGCAAAAATAGGTCATTATGTGATTGGAAATGTAAAATTATGTTATTTAACATACGAAATAATTTGGAGCAGGAGTTAAAAAGGGCTAAATTTGCAGCAGTTATTCTAAAAAACAATCTTTTTACCTTAAAAACTAATACCTATTTGAAAAAGGCTGAGTCGTGAGATTCCGGCCTTTTTGATTTTTATAAGGTATGCCTGTCTTTTCTCCAATTCTTTGGCGGGTAAATCGGTGTTTATTAGATTATAAACGGCTTCCACTATGTTCTCTGGCTTGTCGGCGCGCGTGCAGAATCGTCCAAAGGAGTGGCCGTACAGCATGTCGTGATTGGCAATGATGTGTCCGTTTCCGCGCACAAGTGTGTTCAGTAGTTTCAATTTGATACCAGTAGGCTGGAAAGTGAGCATCAGGTGAATGCGTGCGGTACGCAAAAGTTGGTCGAGTTGCTCGTCCGAGGGACTGTCTATGATCTGAACATTATTGGGGATGTGTTTGAATTGGGCGTTGCGTCCGGCAATAACAAACCTGACATCGGGACAGCGCGGGACGATGTGTCGGAAGATGTATTCCACTGCCCGTTGGTTTTCCTCTACGGCCAGATTCCCGTGATACAGCACAAAGGGTTCGGTTGGCGTCGTAGTGGAGGGGAATGTCGCATCGAAGAAGACGGGGAGGTGGATAACCTTCTTGCCTGGAACCATCTGTTCGATGGCCTGCATGTCGGCTTTGGTGATAGCGCATATGAGATCGGCGTGTCGCAACTGACGTTCGAAGCATCGCAGGCGCAGACTCTCTATTGTGTAGTAAATCGTACGCCAGTTCCAACCCGATTGCTGGGCAAGACGCCAGTAGTACTTATGCTCAACGTTGTGCATGCGTACTATCTTCTTCCGCCGTGCTAAGAGGGGATGGTTAAGGAAGAAACAAGTGTGTAAGCCTTCGAATAGGATAGGGGCATCGTCCTCGCACAGGTCTTTCAGTAATTGCTGGCTATCGCGCGTGGTAACAATATAAGGTAGGGCGGAGAACTGCTTGCACCATCCCGTCTTGCGCGGGTAATAATGCACCTTGCTGCATACTTGTTCCAGTGCGGGCTCTTCGTGCCGGTCTCCATACACATAGGTGTGCAGTACCACCTCATATCCCCTTTCCCGCAAGGCCTTTAACTTGTAGAACACATCGATGGCCCCACCATAATTGGCGGGATATGGGACTTGGAAACTGACGACGTGTATTTTCATCTCTGCAAAGGTACAAAATAATTCGTAATTCATAATTCACAATTCACAATAAATGCGTATATTTGCATTTGTTATGCAACCATTGGCAGAGAGAATGCGCCCAACGTCGCTCGACGATTACATTGGGCAGAAACATTTGGTAGGCGAGGGGGCTGTACTCCGTCGGATGATTGAGTCGGGCCATGTTGCCAGTTTCATCCTTTGGGGACCTCCAGGGGTGGGCAAGACTACCTTGGCTTCCATCATTGCCCATCAGTTGCAGACTCCTTTCTACACCCTCTCGGCTGTGACCAGTGGCGTAAAGGATGTGCGTGAGATTGTTGAGAAGGCCAAGTCGAATCGCTTTTTCAATACCGCCAGTCCCATATTGTTCATCGACGAAATCCATCGTTTCTCCAAATCCCAGCAAGATAGTTTGCTGGGTGCCGTAGAACAAGGTATAATCACGCTCATTGGTGCCACCACGGAGAATCCCTCTTTCGAAGTCATACGTCCTTTGCTGAGCCGTTGTCAGGTCTATGTGTTGAAAAGTCTTGGCAAGGACGACCTCTTGGAACTGGCTCGTCGTGCCATAAAAAAGGATGTGGTGTTGCGTGACCTCAAGATCGAGCTTCGGGAGACGGAAGCTCTGTTGCGTTTTAGTGGAGGCGATGCACGCAAGTTGCTGAATATCTTCGACTTGCTATCCGAACCTCTAAGCAAGGGCGAAACACTCGTTATTACCGACGACCTGGTTACAGAACGCCTGCAGCAGAATCCTCTGGCCTATGACAAGGATGGGGAGATGCATTACGACATCATCTCGGCCTTCATCAAATCCATTCGAGGCAGTGACCCTGATGGCGCACTGTATTGGTTGGCACGCATGATAGAAGGTGGCGAAGATCCCGCTTTCATTGCCCGTCGTCTGGTTATCAGTGCTTCAGAAGACATTGGTTTGGCCAATCCAAACGCTTTGCTGTTGGCGAATGCAGCTTTTGACACGGTGATGAAGATAGGTTGGCCTGAAGGCCGCATCCCTCTTGCCGAGGCTACTGTCTATCTGGCTACAAGTCCGAAGAGTAACTCTGCCTATATGGGCATTGGGGCAGCATTGGAAGAGGTGCGTCGCAGTGGAAATCAACCCGTTCCCTTGCACTTGCGTAATGCCCCAACCGCACTGATGAAGGAGCTGGGCTATAGTGAGGGTTACAAATATGCCCATGACTACGAAGGCAACTTCGTAGTGCAGCAATTCCTGCCCGACGCACTGAAGGATGCTCGCTTCTGGCATCCTCAACAGAATCCCGCCGAGAACAAACTCAGCGAGCGCATGCGTCAGCTTTGGGGCGAAAGGTTCAAAGAATGGAAGAAGTGATGGAGCAGGCTCGATGTGAAGCATCAAGTGATAAACTCCTACTTCTTAAATTAAAGTAATCGTGTAGCTTAACGTTTTCTTATCCTTTGGGTCTACCATGTTGGTCCAAGGGCGTTCGGCAAATTCTCCTTCGTATTCCGCTTCATCGCAACAACCCCACCAAGGTTCGATGCATACAAAGGGTGCTTGTCCTCCATTGGGAGCCCACAAGGCCAGCACTTGACTGTCGAAGTTCACTCGGACAATGGGCTCTTTACCTTTATTATATAACGTACACGCGCGTGCGAGATGACGCGAATCCAGAATGGTGTCGCAAAGGAAGGTTTCGTTGGTTAGCGTCATCAGGCTATGCTCATCCAAAGGAACAGGGAACGAACCCTCTGGCCACAGATAACCACCAGGCTTCAGACCATTGCTAACGAGGCGTTCCCTCACGTCAAAGCCTAAATAACCATGCACGGCATCTTGCTCGCAGAAAGCTGGCAGGTTGAGGGCAGGGTGTGCGCCAAGGTGGAAGGGTAAGGGCTCGTCCGAAAGATTTTCAACGGTAAAGGAAACACTCAACTGCTTGCCTTCAAGCCGATATTCAATGGAGAGGTAGAAGGGGAAGGGATAATGCCGCATAGTCTTTTTGGTGCTCCTCACACTCAGGGTAAGCGAGTCCTCGTCCTTAGCCGTGAGGGTAAAGTCCATGTCTTTTACCAATCCGTGTTTTGGCATCGGGTAGATGATGCCTTGATGACGGATGTGATCATTATAGACACGTCCCACGGTAGGGAATAGGACTGGGGATTGCCCGTCCCAATACTTGGCATCGCCCTGCCAAAGCATTTCGCATTGGTCGGTCTGGCGCAACAGGCTTCGCATTTCCGCACTGTGTTCGTCAACGGTAACTGAAAGCCACTGGTTTTGGATGGTGTGTTTCATAAGTCTTTCTGGAAAAAGTAAGCCCTGAACTTTCGCTCAGGGCTTGGATTCATCGCTTTCTTTTTCTTCCTGTTAGTTCTTTACCTGAGTGAGGAAATCCTTACAGGGTTTGAAAGCAGGGATGTTGTGGGCAGGGATGGTAATTGTCGTGTTTTTTGAAATGTTTCGCGCGGTCTTTTCTGCACGCCTCTTTAGGATGAAACTACCGAAACCGCGTAGGTACACGGGTTCCTCTTGGATAAGACTATCCTTGATGGCAGCCATAACTCCTTCAACACATACCAGTGCTGTTGCCTGGTCAACTCCTGTCATTGCAGCAACCTTTTTTGCTAACTCTTGCTTTGTCATGATTGTGTGTTTTTAATATTATTTTAGTGTGTTAATAACCACAAAGTTAATGTTTCTTATTTATATTATCAAGTGAAATGCGTCTTTTTTTAATAATTTAAGGAAAAAATGGGGCAAAAAGCTTTCTTCGCCTTCTTTTTTACAGGTCTTTGCACTCAGCTAGCCACATTTCTGCCGAGGCATCGCTGGGCATACGCCAGTCTCCTCTTGGACTAAGCGATATACTGCCCACTTTCGGTCCGTCGGGAAGGCATGAACGCTTGAATTGTTGCGAGAAGAACCTCCTGCAGAAGGTGGTGAGCCAGTGCTTAATGACTTCGTCTTCGAACTTTCCCTTGAAGGCACGTTGTGCCAGCATGAACAGCTTACGGGGATGGTAGCCACTGCGCAACATGTGGTAGAGGAAGAAGTCGTGCAACTCGTACGGTCCCACCAGGTCTTCCGTCTTCTGTCGGATGTTTCCTTCGCTGTCGGCAGGGATGAGCTCAGGACTTATGGGTGTCTCGATAATGTCGAGCAGGGTGTTGCATGTGGTTTGGTCTCCGATGTGTCTGGCTATCCAGTGCACGAGATGTTTCACGAGCGTCTTGGGTACTGAACCGTTGACACCGTACATCGACATGTGGTCGCCGTTGTATGTCGCCCAACCCAGTGCCAACTCTGAAAGGTCACCCGTACCCACCACGAGGCCGTTCATCTGGTTTGCAGCATCCATGAGTATTTGGGTGCGTTCGCGAGCCTGACTGTTCTCGTAAGTTACATCGTGCTGTTCGGGGTCGTGGCCGATGTCGCGGAAGTGTTGCAAACAAGCCTCCTTGATGCTGATTTCGCGGATGGTTATGCCCAGTTGCTGCATCAGTCGGATGGCGTTGGTGTATGTGCGGTCGGTGGTGCCGAAGCCAGGCATGGTGATGCCGATGATGCCTCGACGACTCTTTCCCAGACGATCGAAAGTGCGGGCGCAAACCAGCAGGGCCAATGTGGAATCCAGTCCGCCCGAGATGCCCACCACCACGGTTTCGCAGTTGGTGTGTACGATGCGCTTGGCCAATCCATCGCATTGTATGGTGATGATTTCCTCACAACGTTCGTCGCGCTCTGCTTCTTCGGCGGGGATGAAGGGATGGGGATTGATGTCACGCGTCAGTGCTATGGTCTCCTGGATCATGCTTGCCGTCTCCACGACGCGCATAGGGCAGTCGCAAATCAGAGCCGCATTGGCGTTGAAGGTCGTGTTGCGTCGGCGTTCGGCACGCAGGCGTTCCACGTCAATCTCGCTGATGGTCATAATCTCTTCCATAGAGTGTCGTGGACCTTCTTTCAGCAGTTCGCCGTTTTCCACAATGAGCGTCTTGCCCGAGAACACTACGTCCTGGGTACTCTCTCCAAAGCCGCAACTCGTAAAGACATAACCTGCCAGCAGGCGAGCGCTTTGCTGTCTAACCAGACCACTCATGTATTCATACTTTCCTGCCGCGTCTGTGTCGGCGCTCAGGTTCAGGATGACTTCCGCCCCCTTCAGTGCCAGCATCGAAGAGGGTGGGATAGGAGCCCACAAGTCCTCGCATATCTCTATACCGAAGGTGCACGACGGGGTCTTGAACACTTGTTTTGCGCTAACCAGCACCTGCTGTCCGCAGATGAGCACATTGCCTTCCTCCAGGTCGGCAGCACTCTGGAACCAGCGACGCTCGTAGAACTCCTTGTAGTTGGGAATAAACGTCTTGGGTACAAGTCCCAGCAGTTTTCCCTTCTGCAGTACGGCAGCACAGTTCACCAACCCACCGCCAAACTGCACGGGCATACCTATGACGCTGATGATGTTCATGCTACGCGTGAAATTCATCAGGTTGATGAGTGCCATTTCGGCTTCGTCCAACAGCAGTTGCTGGAAGAACAAGTCGCCGCACGAGTATGCGGTAATCGAAAGTTCCGGAAAGACAATGATTTCTACACCTTGGTTGTTGGCCTGAATAATGAGGGATTCAATCTGTTCGACATTGAATTTCGGGTCACCAACTTTAACAGAAGGGACAGCCGCAGCCACTTTAACAAAACCGTAATTCATAGGTCTGTTTTTAAGGTTTTTGCTCCGCTCTGCTGCGCAAGCGTCCCTGCGGGCTGAGCGCTGAGGTTTAGGGTAAGGTTTAGGTCCACCTCATATAGAGCGACAGACGGGACTCGAACCCGCGACCCTCGGCTTGGGAAGCCAATGCTCTACCAACTGAGCTACTATCGCATTTCGAGAGACAAAGATAGTGCAAATCGAGCGCAATGCCAAAAAAAGAACGGAAAAAAGTGTCAATATGCCATAAAATTCTGATTTTTACCTCCATATTGTATAATGTTGACCCTCATATTCATTCTTGCTCCGTTACGGAGCTGTACATTGTACTTTCCTTTATTTTTTCATTTTATTCTTTAATTATTAATATAAATGTATTATCTTTGTCCCAGAAACCTTATTGTTTACCTAAACTTAAAAAACAGTTATGACAAAGAAGTTTATTTGTGCCGTTTGTGGATATGTTCATGAAGGCACCGAGGCACCCGAGCGTTGCCCCATCTGTAAAGCCCCTGCCAGCAAGTTCTCAGAACTGAAGGAAGATGCTGAAATGACTTATGCCACCGTACACAAGATTGGTGACGGCAAGCCCGAGGGCGTTAGTGAGGAAATGATTCAGGACCTGCGCAACCACTTCAATGGTGAGTGCGGCGAGGTGGGAATGTATCTGGCTATGGCTCGTCAGGCCGACCGTGAGGGCTATCCCGAGATAGCAGAAGCCTTCAAGCGCTACGCTTTCGAAGAGGCCGACCACGCAAGCCGCTTTGCCGAACTCCTTGGCGAGTGTGTTTGGGACACCAAGACCAACCTCGAGAAGCGTGCTGCTGCTGAGGCAGGTGCATGCGAGGATAAGTTCCGCATCGCCATGAACGCCAAGGCCGCAGGCTTCGACGCCATTCACGACACCGTGCATGAGATGGCTAAGGACGAAGCCCGTCACGGTGCTGGCTTCGCTGGCCTCCTGAAGCGTTACTTCAGCAAGTAATAGAGCAGCGAGAGCAGAGCGCAAAGCGCAATTACAACATCAGGGCGACCCACGCGATAGTGAGTCGCCCTGATTCTCATTCTATCATTCCACACCACTCCACATCCACCGTTCGGTCGCCAATCTTTGGAAGATAGTGCTCGACAAAATAAAGCGTAATATCGTAGATGCACTCCGTTTTCTGGAATGCAATAAGGTTCTTGTAGTTACCTTTGGGGGCGAGGAAATTGTCGTTATCGGGCATCGTGGTAGTATTTCATGGGAATCATGAGAGAAGATGGGAGCAAGGAGAATACTGACCTTTGCCTCCAACCCATTTTAGGAATGGTCCTGCTATAGTCTGCTTCTCTTTCATATTCGCCCACAAATATACGAATTAATTGCAATTCTCACAATCCCCCTAGACAATTTATTCTTAGATGTAGGAGTCAACAACATCGGGAAAGCCAAGGTGAGACATGAGCGCTACAGTGCTACAGTTTGATTTTCCCTATTTCAAAAGTTCAAAGGAGAAATTTATACTTATATAAATTATATATATAATATATATAAGTATAAGCATAAAATTGAGGCAAGAAATGACTTTAAAACAACTGTAGCAACTGTAGCACTGTAGCACTGTAGCAGATGTGCATAGTCGGGAGTAAATGATAGCATGTATAAACGTGTGATTATCAGCCCTTTACAACTTGGTTTCCAAGTAAGTGAAATTTCTTCCCTCCGACCGCAAAAATATTATAGATATTTTTGGCCATGTCGAAAAATTTTACTATCTTTGCAATAGCAAAGGAACAAGGGCACAAGGCAGGTCGAAGGCTGCGATTAAGTGAGTGCAAAGTCAAAACGCGTTTGACATTTGCCGAACGAAAGCAGGCTCGACCGAAGGTCAAAAGGCGAGATTAGGTTCAATGCATTGCGTATCTGCGTTCAGGGCGCCACGAACAAAGATACGATTCCCGGGACACCTAAAAGCCGAATCTCGACACAAGAGCAGCCTCTCCCTCGCTTGCCAGAGCAAGAACCCCCAAGAGAGGACTCGAAAGTAAATTATTAATCATTAAAGAATGGTTCTCTTCCCCTTGAGGGGGAAGTCGGAAGGGGGCCGATTATTACAACTATGGCAAACAGAATTATTGGTGCAATTCCCTATTCCCTGGGATTGCGATTGAAGAATCCTTCGGAGAAGGACAGTGAAAAGGAAATTGTGGCATTCCGACAGGAACGCGAGACCATCGACCTCGACCTCTTGGCAAAGCACATCAAGGAGCACGGAAGCTCGTTCTCCAAGGGCACCATCTACGGTGTGCTGCAGGACGCAGTGGAGTGCATCGTGGAGTGTCTGCAGGGTGGTTATGGCGTGCTGCTCAACGGCCTCGGCAAGTTCGGCGTCAGCCTGAAGTGCTCGGGTGCTGACATGGACGAGGAGTTCTCCGCCGCCAACATCACGGGTGTGCGTGTGACCTTCAACCCTGACAACGAGATGATCCACCAGCTGAACACGAACACGGAGTTCGAGTACGTCGGTTCTCGTGCCGCTCAGATGCAGGCGAAGAAGGACGAAAAGGCTCGCGTAGCTGCTGGCGAAACCACCGAAAGCATCACCCCCAGCGGTGGCAACTCGAGTGGTGGCTCTGGCAGTGGTGATCCCGGAGATGTAACTCCCTAAAAGCTTGGGGCTCGAAGCCCAAGCTTTTAGGGAACTAGACGAACTAGTAGAACTAGAAAAACTAGTTAACCACTAACCACTAACCTTTACAACCATGAACCAAGAACGTAAACGTGAACTTTGTCGCTTCCTCTGGAAGCTCTTGACCGCACTAATCGCGGCTCTCACAACTGCCGCAGGCGTTTCAGCCTGCTATGCGTAATTACTCCCCTCCTTAACAGGGATGGATTGGGGGAGAGTCCTAAGCTAAAAAATATGCCCGCCTTCGCAGGTGGGCATATTTCATAAACAAAGTTATGAAAAATACATTTCGAATGAATGTGGTGCAAAGGTACAAAAATGTTTTAATTGGACAAAGAAAAGCGATGTTTTTTTTCTGATTAGCAGCACTTTATGTTAGCAAGGGCTTTGCTGCGTAGCGAAGCGAAGCAAGGCAACTTTTAACGGTTGAAGCGCTTACACGCTGGTGATTATCGTTTTTTCTTTCCGAAAAGATCTGCGTGTGAGCCTGTATTCAGTAATATAAGAACAAGCTCTTGGCCTTGTATTTCCCATATTAGGAGCCAATCAGGACGGATATGACATTCCCATTGCCCCTTGCGGTCACCAGTGAGAATATGTGCATGATATTTTTCTTCAAGTTGCTCACCGTTGAGAAGTTTACCCACGACCGTCCATAGCTCATCCATCGGTAAGCCACGACGCATACATAGCTTCATGTTCTGCTTGCACTCACCGGTGATGCGCAGTTTGTATTTCGTGCTCATCCCTCTATCTCCTTGATAAGGTCGTCCAGACTATCGTATTCATACACGCGACCTTCGTCGAGATCACGAAGGGAACGCTCATAAGACGAGAGTCGCTTAGTCCGCGGAATAGTAATTTTGCCTACACCTTTCAGCAAACTGATGGCCTTTTTGATATCTTTCAACATTGACATATCTTCGATGTTGACCAAAATCTGCCCTTGAGAGGGTATTGCTACATTAGCCATAGTTGTATCACATTTTATCTTCTTCGAGGGACAAATATAGTGAAAACCGAGAGCAATATCAAATAAAATGGGGGAAAATTCCTTCTATGCGGCAGAAATACATGCTTACGGCATAAGATTTATGCCAAATTAGAAGGGATGAATGACCTGCGGTCGAGAAATTATTGCGCTCTGCTCTCGCTGCTCACTCCGTTGACATAAAGGTTGTGGAAACGGATGTCGTGGGTCTTGCCCGTGATGCTGTTGCCACGCTCCACGCCGTCGAAACGGCAGTTCCTGACCTCTACATCGCTGACCAGTGTGCTGTCCTCGAGACCCGTGATGAGGACACCATAGCGCGATTGCCGGCAGGTGACGTTCTCCATGACGATGTTCCTGACCGTAGGGGGATAGTCGCGGCAGCACTGCTCGCGAGGCTCATAGTTGAGGTTGATCTTAAGCACGGCTTCACGGCACTGCCCAACGCGGATGTCGCGCATGTGTATGCCTTCGACAACACCGCCCCGACAGGTATTCGTCTTGATGCGAAGCACGCGTTCCAAGGCTGGCGAGTCCATGTCGCAGTCGTGGGCAAATACGTTACGGCAACCACCGCTTATCTCTGACCCGATGACCACGCCGCCGTGTCCGTTCTTCATCACGCAACGTCGGACGATGATGTTCTGGCTGGGCATGTTGCGCAGGCGGCCGTCGGCATTGCGTCCGCTCTTGATGGCGATGCAGTCGTCGCCTGTGTTGAAGAAACAGTCTTCGATGAGCACGCGGTCGCACGACTCTGGGTCGCATCCGTCGCCGTTAGGTCCGTCGTTCTCAAAGTGGACGTCGCGCACGTGAACATCGGTACACTTCAGCGGATGGAGTACCCAGAAGGGCGAGCGCAACAGGGTGACGCCTTCGATGAGTAATCGTTGGCACTGATTCAGGCCGACGAGCTGGGGACGCATTCCATCGGCAGGGGTGAAGGTGCGCAAGGCATTGCGCTGTCCGTTGTCGTCGAGCATCGGCACACCGTCCTCGCCGTTCTGCAACAGGCGCTTGCGTCCTCCCTGACTCTGACTCACTATGCCGGGTTGCCACCCGTAGCGTTCTGCTCCGCACCAAGGCCACCAGGTCTCGCGTGTACCACTACCGTCGATGGTCCCTTTCCCTGAGATGCCGATATCGGTCGCCTTGAAGGCATAGATGCAAGGCGATAGGTTGTAGCAGTCGAGTCCCTCCCACGACGTTTCGACGATGGGGTAGAGTTCGGGTTGGAAAGCAAAGCGTAGGACTGCCCCTTCCTCGACGACCAGACACACGCCCGTCTTGAGTTGGATGGCTCCAGTGAGGAATGTCTTTCCGGCAGGCACGATGACGCGGCCTCCTCCCTTGCGCGAGCAACGGTCGATGGCTCGCTGTATGGCTCGCTGGTTCTTGACGGCTGTGGCCGATGGCTTGGCACCCATGCGGGTGATGACCACGGTCTGTGTGCCGAAGCGAGGAGGCTGAATGCTCTGTTCGATGCGGCGGTAGAGCGCGTCGTCCCATTGGCTGGCGCACGCGAACAAGGGTGTCAGACTAAGCAGGAAGGAGAGGAAAAGGTGTTTGGACATAGGGGAAAGGCTGTGTTACCGGATGAAGTTCATGAAAGTCGGCCTCTCGTCGCGCTGTGGAGCCGACTTGCCGTCGGCGTGTATCTTCTGCAGCAGGAAGGCCATGTTGGTGGCGAGGGTTCGCATCGTCTGCATACCTTCGGTGTCGAGTTTCACTTCTCCCTTGCCTGCTCCGTAGGC
Organism: Bacteroidaceae bacterium; assembly: GCA_017962495.1. Taxonomy (GTDB): domain Bacteria; phylum Bacteroidota; class Bacteroidia; order Bacteroidales; family Bacteroidaceae; genus Physcousia. Next base: position 11,284 of record JAGCVH010000071.1, on the reverse strand, counting down.
TATGTTCCAGTATTGTGAGGTGACGACGGGCATGTTCATCATCTCGAACATCATGTTCATGGTCTGGAGGGTGGCAGTAGCGCCACCACGACGGCATACTGCCAAGGCCGCAGCAGGCTTGTTCTGCACGAGGTGTCCGGCAGAGTAAAATAAGCGTTGCATGAGGGAGAGGATGGCCCCGTTGGGCTGACCGTAATAGACGGGAGTGCCCACGATGAGGGCGTCGGCAGTGGCTATCTTCTGGGTTATCACGGCACACATGTCGTCGTCGAACACACAACCCTTGCCTCCATTGCGATGACACCCGCCGCAGTTGATGCACATGCGTACAGGGTTGCGGCCTATCTGCACGATTTCCGACTCCACACCATGTTTCTGCAACTGTGCCTCTATTTCCTGCAGGCAGCAGAAGGTGTTGCCATCGGGGCGCGGACTGCCATTAATGAGTAGCACTTTTCCACTCTTGCCACCCTCTGCGTTCAGCATTGCCGATAAGGGAGACACTGCTACGGCACCGGCTGCTGCCAGCGTCGCTTTCTTTATAAAACTTCTTCTATCCATTGTCGTGAGTCATTGTTTGTTAGCGGGTTGTGAATTGTACGCATACGGCCTTGCTTACAGGTATGTCGCGATGGGTGTCGGTGAGCTCCTGTCTGCAGGTCGCGACGGAACACCTGTATCTTGTCACTATCGCGGCAACAGCAAAGCAGGAACTGGCCGTTGGGGGTGATGTTGAACTGTCGGGGATGTGCCCCTGTTGGTTGATAGCCTATGCGGGTGAGCAAGCCCGTCTGCTGGTCAACAGAGAATATGGCGATGCCCTCGGCTTGAAGGCGGTTGCTCGAGTAAAGGAACTTGCCGTCGGGACTCAGGTGGATATCGGCACCACCGCGTGCTCCCACACTGTCGGAAACTATCTCTTGAAGTCTTTGCAGTTGGCCCTTCTCATACCGGAAGACCGTCACCTTGCCTGACAGTTCGCTCATCAAATAGGCAAAACGTCCATCGTTGCTGAAAACCAGATGCCGTGGTCCGGAGTCGGCACTGACAGTAGCGGCAACTCCGTTGGCTATAAGCCCTTGTCGTGTAAGGCGGTAGGAGAGTATGCGGTCGGCACTGAAGTCCGTAGCCAGCGCATATTGCCCATCAGGGGTGAAGCAAGCGCAATGAACATGGGGAACCTGCTGACGCGAGAGGTCAGGACCGCCAATGGCACCCAGGAATCGTGTGGAGAGTTCGGCCTTTGTCCCATGCTGACTCAGATTGAATACACTCATAGAGCCACCCGAGTAATTGGCAGTGAGGGCAGTCTGTCCCTGTACGGCCACATAGCAGGGGTCGCCACCCTGCGTCGGCTTCGTATCCAAGAGTCGCATGCTTCCGTCTTTATTCAGGCTGATGATGTTCAGCGAAGCCGAAGCATCGTTGGTCTCGCTGACGGCATACACCATACGCCCGTCAGGGGAAATAGTCAGGTAAGACGGATTCTTCATCTCCAAAGAGTTCAAAGCCTCCGCTTCACCTGTTGCTTGATTGAAACGATAGGAATAGATGCCCTTGCTGCCACCATAGGTGTACGACCCTACGAGCATCGTGACAGACTCCTGTGCCTGCATGATGCAGGTGCTGCATGTAAGCATGATAGATAACGCTTTCAGTTTCATGGAATTATTCACTTAACAACGGCCTTCAGCGCGGAGGCAAAGATGACATACTGGGTGTTGCCGGCGATGGTTCCTTCGTTCTGTCCCCAGAGGAAAGGCCAGTCGTCGAAGTTCTCGAAGTGGTCGGGTTTGCGGAAGAGGAGTCCAGGTGCCACATTGCCTGGGATGAACGAGAAATCGGCACGATTGTTGCCATAGAACACCTGTTTGGGGCGTGCTGCTCCGACAACGGCCACGAACGAATAGTTATGGTAGGGATGACAGCCAAAGAGCCAGTTGGCGGTGCGCACCACAGCCTCCTGTGTAATGATGTCGGGGAAGTAGCGACGAGCGATGCAGACGGTGGTGCCGAAGTTGAGCAACGGACCACTGCCAGCCCAGTTCCCGAGGCCAATGGGTACACCGTAAGGATTCTGTTGGGCAAGGCTGTCGATGTATTCAGCATAGCGCTGCACGTAAGGGCGCAGGCGCAGGCGGTAGGCTTCGTCCTTGAGCGGAATAGAGTCGAGTGCGCGTTGCAGGCCTGAGGACACATTGCGGTCGAGGGTCTCCCAGATGCTGCGTGCAGGGCGATTGGGACGACGGTTTCGTGCATTGCTGTTTCTCTGTTTCGCTTGCAGTTCCTCGGCTTCCTTCCTCAGGCGTTCTGCCTGCTTCAGGGCACGCTCGGCAAGGTCCTTGTTGGAATCCTTCAGCACACGGGCTGCTGCCGAGAACATATCGGCTGCTTGCAGGTCAAGGTTAGGATTGCGGGTCGTGAACGCCCACATATCGTCGGGTGTACCGCTACGCTTCCCGTCGGCACTGACTTCATAGGGTTTCAGGCTGGGGTCGTAGTGCAAACCATCGGTGATGCTGGCAGCATCGCCAAGATGGTGGTAGTTGTCGAGTACGCTGTTGGATAGGGTAGAGGCCATGTGTCCTATCTGCTCGGCTTGGGCAAGGAGGTTGAGCAGGCCGTGCTCGATGAACTGCAGAATGTCGGGTACACCATCAGGGCGGTGCAGCTCGACATACCGTTGCTCCTCGCTCACGAAGGTCTCGTCTCTTTGCGGATGGAAGAGCTCCCATGTGCGAATGAAATTGTGTACGACACTGATGTTGGAACCCGTCTCGATGTCGAAGTCTCCTGCATCGAAGTAACCGCCTACGTTCAAACCCGGAATGAGTTCAAGGGGCTTATACTTCGTGTCCGTAGTTGGACCTTGTCGGTGAAGGTCGAAGTGGTCGCTCTCAGGCGCTTGCAGGTAACCCTCCTTGAACGGTTCCCCGTGCCAAGTGCGATAGCCCTCCGTCACATACATGTGGTTCATGTGGATGGGAACCCACACGTCGGTTGTGGCATCGGTAATCTTGTCATAAACATGTTCGTCGATGAGGAAGTCGTTGGTGCGCGTCTTGCCGTATTCTATACAATACACACCTGGTTCGGATACCTGCGAGAAGTCGAACTTTACATAATTATATTTAAAGTATGGTCCCCAGGTTGTGACAGCCCCCTGATAGGCAACTTCCGTAGTGCCGTCGTCCTTGATGCGAAGGAGTGAGGCTGCAGACAACGGGGTGTCTTTCTTATCGAGTTCGATGACTGCCACTTTCGGCAACTCAGGCATATAGCCCACCTGTGAGAAACCAATGTTGGGTTCACGTATCCAGTTGGGGATAGCATGTGGCTCCACCATCCATGTGACCACCTTTCCCGTCTTGCCTGCAGGCAGCACGCTGCGTAGCACAAACCATCCGTTCTGCGCCAACATCCGTCCGTCGTAGAGTCGCAGTTCGGAGTCGTCGCTCGTGATGCGAATCATGCGTTCAGGCGAATCGGTGGCAAAGGTGAAGGAGTGGCCTGTCTCGAAGGGAATGGGGTCGACGAAGCGTTCTGTCCCGCGATCGTCGTAGGTCTTGAAACCCTTGAACTGACGCGGCTTCTCGCTGTTCGGACGCGTTGTCGTCAGACTGGTGGCATAGCGGGGAAAGCGTCCCAAGCGGCCATCGACCCTGTAGGTCTTCAGCCAGTATTGCGAGGGCAGGAACTCCAGATTGAAACCTGCCTCACCCGCCAGCTTCTCGGGTACGGGCTTATCGAGCCAGACGGCAATCTCCACCGTCTTTCCCTTTGCAGTGACTACCACGCGGCTATCGAAGTCGTAATCGTCGTAACGCATAGCCACCTCTATTGTGCCATTCGCCTTATCGACTTTCCGGCTTACCATCTTCGGCACCAAATCCCACTGTTCAGGAGTATTGTTCAGTCGAACAGCACCACCTTGCACGGTTCGCACCCCGTGGTGGATGATTTCGATACCAGAGTTCTTCTCGTCGTTGAACCCGCCGTTAAAACTATTGCTAAACACTAACACATTCACACCCTGCCGCTCGAAGTATTCGAGATCGTTTAGGAGCAGGTCTTGTGCAACTGCTGATAGCGTTGTACAACACAACGCTGCCAGCAGGGCAAAATGTTTATAGACCTTCATTTTGCTTGTAGATAAATAATTGACCGTCAATTCTTTATTATGTGACGTCGCAAAGCGGAAAAAGTTTAACGTCGTCGTGCTTTATTCTGTCGTATGCGAGGCAAAGGAAACACCTACAAACAAGGCGACTCATGTGAGCCGCCTCGATGTTGAAGTTAGTAAATCAATTCGCCTCTCAGTCGATGGGGTAGTCCATATACTTGAAGCGGCGGATGCTCTTTTTAGGTGTCTTCTCAAACTCCTGATCCATCAGGCGTATGCCACTCAGGCTGCAGTAGTTGGGAATGATAAGGTTGAGGTCCTTGCGGTTCTGTTCCATGATGGTTTCGAGGTCAGACGTAGTGAGGTCCAGCTCTTTAACCTTATCGGGATCGGGATAAACCAGTCCGTAGAACTTCTCGCCTTTCTGTATGACGACGCACTCGCCTACCAAAGGCAGACCTACGAGTTTGTCCTCGATCTCCTCGGGATAGACATTCTGTCCGTTGGCTCCCAAGAGCATGTTCTTCGAGCGTCCCTTGATGAATACATTGCCATCGTGGTCCATGATGCCCAGGTCGCCCGTGTGGTACCAACCATCCTTCAGCGTATCGCGTGTAGCCTCCTCGTTCTTGTAGTAACCCAGCATGACGTTCATGCCTTGGGCAAGAATCTCACCAGGTACGTGTTCGGGGTCGGAGCTGTCAATCTTCAAGGTCATGCGCGGTGCAGGACGTCCACAACTGCCCTTGACGAAGGTCTTCCAGTCACTATAGGCCAGGATGGGGGAGCACTCCGTTGCACCATAGCCCACCGTGTAGCGGAAGCCGATGTCGTGCAATACGTCCTCTACCTCTTTGTTCAGTGCCGAGCCTCCGATGATTACTTCGTAGAAGTTGCCTCCCAATGCCTTGGTCAGTCCGTCGCATATCTTGCGGCGTATGCGATCACCAATGACGGGAGTCATCATCAGTATGCGTATCTTCGGGTCTTGCAGTCGAGGCATGATGGCCTTGCGGACAACCTTCTCGATGATGAGCGGTACGACAATGAGTATGCAGGGCTTAATGTCGGCCAAAGCTTTCATGAGGACAGTGGGACTGGCCAGTTTGGTGAGGAAGTGGATGTGTACGCCTTTGGTGAAGGCGTAGATGAAGTCGTACGCCATACCGTAGGTGTGGGCCAATGGCAGCATAGAAAGCATCTTCTTGCCCTGTGTTATCGTGCTGCCCAGTACCTCTTCGGCAAACATGCGGTTGCTCCAGAGTGCGCGATAGGGAATCATTACACCCTTGGAGTTACCCGTCGAACCCGAGGTGTAGTTGATGATGGCCATCTCCTCGGGTTGGTCGGCATAATAGGGCGCAATGTGGTGCTTGCGGAAGTTCATCGGGAACTTCTCGCCAAACAGGCGGTTGAGGTTCTCGCGGGCAAAGGTCAGCAGTTCGCTTCTCGATACAAAAAGGTGGTAGTCGATGATGCTGAGGATGCCTTCCAACTGAGGCATCTCGTCGGGATTGAGATTCTGGTATATCTTGTCCTCGACAAAGAGCAGCTTGGCATCGCTGTGGTTGACAATGTCGTGAATGGACTGAGGGTGGAACTCATGCAGCACGGGTACTGCTACTGCGCCGTAAGTGGTGATGGCAAAGAAAGCTGCACCCCAACGGCATTGGTTCTTACCGCACAGCGCCACCTTGTCGCCGGGACGAACGCCGCTATGCTGGAACAGGATGTGCAGTTTCTCGATGATGCGGGCCACGTCCTTGTATTGCAGGGTCGAGACTCCATAGTCCGACATCGCATCCTGATCCCAATACTTCTGAATGGCGTCAAATATAAATTGGTTAAAGCTTCCAGCTGTTTCCATATTATATAATAGTAAATTTGTTCGTTTCTGTTAATTATATCTGTTATACAGGAATGGGATAATCCATATACTTGAAGCGGCGTATGCTCTTCTTTGGCGTCTTCTCGAACTCCTCGTCCATCAGGTGAATGCCAGATATGGCGCAGTAGGCTGGGATGATGAGATTGAGGCTCTTGCGATTTTGCTCCATAATGGCTTCGATATCTGAGCGCGAGAGTCCGAGTTCTTTCACCTTTTCGGGATCGGGATAGACCAGCCCGTAGAACTTTTCTCCCTTTTGGATGACCACGCATTCGCTTACGAGCGGCAGGCTCACCAGTTTGTCTTCTATCTCCTCGGGATATACGTTCTGTCCGTTGGCTCCCAGCAGCATATTCTTCGAACGCCCCTTGATGAAGACATTGCCTTCCTTGTCCATCACGCCCAGGTCGCCAGTATGGTACCATCCGTCCCTAAGCGTTTCGCGTGTGGTTTCCTCATTCTTATAGTAACCCAGCATCACGTTCATGCCGCGCGCGAGAATCTCACCAGGTGTGTTTTCGGGGTCGGGACTATCAATCCTGAGTTCCATGCGAGGTACAGGTCGTCCGCAACTTCCAGGTACATACGAATCCCATGGAGCGTAGGCCAGTAATGGGGCGCACTCCGTAGCCCCGTATCCTACGGTGTAGTGGAAGCCGATATCGTGAAGGATATCCTCAACTTCCTTGTTCAGTGCCGAACCGCCAATGATTATCTCGAAGAAATTACCACCAAGTGCATTAGTTAGACCTTCGCAAATCTTCTTGCGGATGTGGTCGCCCACAACGGGTGTCTTCAGCAGGAGTCGCATCTTGATGTCCTGAACCTTTGGAAGTACTGCCTTACGCACCACTTTCTCGATGATGAGTGGGACCACGAAGATGCAACAGGGTCGCAGGTCAGCAAGTGCCTTGAGTAATACGGTGGGGCTTGCCAGTTTTGTCAGGAAGAATATGTGGGCTCCGTTTGAGAAGGAATAGATGAATTCGAAAGCCATTGCGTAGGTATGTGCCAATGGTAGCATCGACAAGATGTTCTGACCTTGGTATATCACGTGACCGATGTTGGCATGTGCAAACTCGCGGTTGCTCCATATAGCACGGTAGGGAATCATCACACCCTTGGAATTGCCCGTAGAACCACTCGTGTAGTTGATGATGGCAAGTTCGTCAGGACTATCCTTATAGTAGTTGATGTGATGTTTGCGGAAATTCATCGGGAACTTCTCGCCGAACAAACGGTTCAGATTCTCACGTGCATAGGTCAGTTGTTCGCTGCGACTGGCAAAGAGATGATAGTCTATTATGCTCAGTATTCCCTCAAGGTTTGGCATCTTGTCCACTGAGAGTTCATTGAAAATCTTGTCTTCGATGAAGAGCAAGCGTGCATCCGAGTGGTTCACGATATCGTGAATCTGCTCAGGATGGAACTCGTGGAGAATGGGAACTGCCACAGCACCGTATGTGGTGATAGCAAAGAATGCTGCACCCCAACGGCATTGGTTCTTACCACAAAGAGCCACCTTGTCGCCCGGCTTCACACCGCTTTGCTCGAAAAGAATGTGTAGCTTTTCAATGATACGTGCCACATCCTTATACTGAAGTGTAGCCATCCCGTAGTCGCTCATTGAATCGCAATCCCAGAACTTCTGTATGGCCTCAGCTATTATTTGGTTAAAGCTTCCGGCTGTCTCCATAATATTTTTTGCTCGTTTTAATGAAATCTGTGCAAAGTTACAACATATTTGGCACATTACCAAAACTTTTGTGCAATAAATAATCCCCTATCGTGTTGATTTTAACACAATAAGGGATAAAATGTGCAGAAATTAGGGTGGTTTTCTGCTGTCAGTTATATACCTTCGTTCTTCAGTATTGTCTTTGTCCGAAGATGCGACTTCCTATGCGCACCATTGTGGAACCATGCTGGAGGGCGATGTGGTAGTCGTCCGACATTCCCCACGAACATTCGCAGAAGGATGGGGAATCAGAGAAATAGGTATCGCGTGCGTGGATGAAAAACTCTCGTGCCACTTCGAACTCGCGTGCCACCTGTTCTTCATCGTCAGTGAGCGAGGCCATACACATGATGCCACATAGTTGCGCCCCTGTCATCTGGCGCCATTCGCCTTGGGCCAGGAAGGCTTCCGCCTCGTCGGGAGTGAAACCGAACTTAGTTTCCTCTTGTGCCACATGCAATTGCAGGAGGCAGGGAATCTGGCGTCCACATCGCTGTCCCTGTTTGCTTATCTCGGCAAGCAGTTTAGGTGTGTCGACGGCATGAATGAGGCTTACGTATGGTGCGATGTATTTCACCTTGTTGGTCTGCAGATGTCCGATGAAGTGCCATTCGATGTCCGATGGCAACGACTCGTGCTTGCGTTGCATCTCCTGCACATGACTTTCGCCAAACACCCGCTGACCTGCCTCATAAGCCTCCATGATGGCCTCTTCCGGATGGAACTTCGAAACGGCAACCAGTTTCACGCCATCGGGAAGTTCGGCTGTAATACTGCGAATCTCTTCCTTTATCATTCTTAATCCTTATTCTTTAGCCTTTAGCCCTTAGCCTTCGGGATGGCAAAAGGCTAACTGCGAGCTTTGCTCTTGGCCAAAGGCTAAAGCCCAAATTGCATCCACGACTTTTGACCTTTGACTTTAGCCCTTAGCCCTTAATCTTCTTTCTTATATGGAAAGATATCCAGTATAGCGGTCTCATTCATGGCGGTCAGTTCCCAATCGCCCATAGTGCCTGCCATACCTTTCTCCAGATTGGTAACAGCGGTTTTGAGGTTCTGCGCCTGCACGAGTATGTTTTGCGAGGTGCGTTTCTCCACAGCTGTCTTCTCGTCGAGGGTGATGAAGGTGACCTTGGCCTTGTACCAACGGTCGTCATTAGCGTCGTTGCTTGTCATCAGTTCGGCAACCTTCGACTTCTTGATGTCTGCCACCTCGTAGTCGCCACTTACGTAGGGTTCCACCTCCTCGAGGAAACGGCGTTCTGCCTCAGTGAAGGTAAGGGCGTCCACCATATATGCTTCTGTCACTCGCTTAATCTTTCCGTCGTCCATCGTTTTGTCGAAACGGATCTTGCATTCAAACCATTGTGCCATATTGGATAGTTTATAGATAATAGTTTATAGATAATAGTTCTTTTCTCGCTTCGCTCTAAAAGCGTCACCCTTCGGGATGCCGAGCGGATAGTTCTTGCTCCGACTTCGCTACGCAAGCGTCACAAGTGCTGAGCGTATAGATAATAGATAATAGTGATGTTAATCGGAATGCAAAGATAATGCAAAGCGAGGGAATAAACAAACAAAATTTGTTTTTTCCGAGATGCAGATTGCTTGGAACTGCGAAGAAGGGGGGAGTAGGGGGAAGGTTACTTAAAGAAGTATTGCTTTTGTCGCTTCTTCTCTTCGGGCGATTTTGCCGAGAAGACGCGTTCGAGCGTGTAGGGATGATAACCCGTTGCCCATGTTTCAGTGCTGACGGTCATAGGGGTGGGAGTGAAGTCCTGCACCTGCTCGAGATGGAAGCCCAGTGGACGCACTTCCTCTGCCAGACGTGCCATATCTTGTTCTCTGCAACCTGGGTGACTACTGATGAAATAGGGGATGATTTGTTGCCTCAGGCCTGCCCGTTGACAAATGCGGTCGAAGATGGCTTTGAAGCGATGGAACTGCTCGAACGGTGGTTTGCGCATGAGTTGCAGCACATGCGGTTCAGTGTGCTCGGGAGCAACCTTCAGTCGTCCGCTCACGTGGCGTGTGATGAGTTCCTGTGTATATTCTCGTGCTGCACGGTTCAGGGTTTCATCCTTATAGTCGTGGAGTAGGAGGTCGTATCGTACACCACTTCCGATGAAACTTTTCTTCACGCCAGGCACTTTGTCTACAGCCCGATAAATGTCGAGCAAAGGACGATGGTCGCCATTCAGGTTAGGACAGATGCGAGGATGGATACACGAAGGCCGTTTGCATTGAGCACACAAGTTCTTGTCCTTGCCTCCCATTTGATACATATTTGCCGACGGACCACCAAGGTCACTAATGTATCCACGAAAGTCAGGCATCTCGGTGACTGCCTTTACTTCCCTGAGTATACTTTCTTTTGAACGGCTTGCAATGAACTTTCCCTGATGTGCAGAAATGGTGCAGAAGGCACAACCGCCAAAACATCCGCGATGAAGACATACGGAATGGCGAATCATCTCATAGGCAGGTATGCGTTTGCCTCCATACTTGGGATGGGGCATACGTGTGTAAGGAAGGTCGAACGAGTGGTCGAGTTCTTCCGTACTCATGGGCGGATAGGGTGGAGTGACAACGACGAATTGTTCGCCAACCTGCTGGATGAGTGTCTGGGCGTGCAGTTTATTGCTTTCTTCCTCGATGTGTCGGAAGTTCTCTGCCTGTTTCTTCGGGTCGGCAAGACATTCTTCGTGGGAATAAAGAAAAAGAAGACCCTCTCCCGACCCCTCCCTTAAAGGGAAGGGAGTAATTACTGCATTCCCCTCATCTGCAAGAGTATCTGCCCCCCTCCCTTTAAGGGAGGGGAAGGAGGTGGGTCTGTAGGGGAGAATCTGTACCGTCTGCGGAATCTGGTTCTCGCCCAACAGTGCTTTGGTAAAAGCCTTACGTCCTATGCAGGAAGCCCCTTGTTCGTCGTAGGAAAGACTTGGGTCGTAGTCGTCAATCATCTGCATGAGACGGCGGGCAATCTCGAGAGTAGGCTTTTCTCCCATGCCATAGACTATCAGGTCTGCTCCAGAAGGCAGGAGGATGCTTGGTAGAAATTTGTCTTGCCAATAATCGTAGTGAGTGAGACGTCGCAGGCTGGCCTCGATGCCGCCCAGGACGATGGGTACATCGGGGTAGAGCTTGCGCAGGATTTGTGAATAGACGATGGTAGGGTACTCCGGACGCATGTCGTGCCGTCCGTCGGGTGAATAGGCATCTTCCGAGCGCAGTCGGCGGGCAGCGGTGTATTTGTTCACCATGGAGTCCATGCATCCAGGCGATATGCCAAACCACAGGCGGGGCCTTCCCAACCGACGGAAGTCGCGCAGGTCGCCATGCCAATCGGGCTGCGGCACAATGGCCACGCGCAATCCTTCTGCCTCCAGAATGCGCCCGATGACGGCCACACCGAACGAGGGGTGATCTACATAGGCATCTCCCGAAAAAAGGATTACATCCGCTCTGTCCCATCCCCTCAGTTCCATTTCGCGCCGCGTGGTGGGCAGCCAACTGTTTATTTCAACTTTCACTT
>JAGCVH010000070.1 GCA_017962495.1 Bacteroidaceae bacterium | reverse complement strand
TGGTCGATGATATTGTTAGAGACCTCAGCCAGACGGTAAACGTTGGCCTCGCGGGCACGATAGTCACCGCCCTTCACGGTGTCGTAGAACAGACGATAGACCGAGTCGCCATCGTTCTGATAGCACTTGGCGGCGTTGATACCACCCTGTGCAGCAATGGAGTGTGCACGACGGGGAGAGTCCTGAATGCAGAAATTATAAACGTTGAAGCCCATCTCACCCAGAGAGGCAGCAGCAGAAGCACCAGCCAAACCCGTTCCAACAACGATAACGTCGAGCTTGAGCTTATTCTTGGGATTTACGAGACGCTGATGAGCCTTATATTCCTTCCATTTCTCAGGCACTGGACCTGCGGGAATCTTAGAATCTATTACTTTTGACATAAGCTTAATTTACAATTTGAATATTTACAATTTACAATTTAAGCACCAGCGCAACATAAGGATGGAGCGCACTTAAAGGCGAAGGCCAAGACTACGACCAAGAACATAAGCATCAGCAAAGTCACGTAGATGAAGCCGATGCACTTCCAACGGTTGAGCCAAAGCTTACCACTCCAACCGAGTGTCTGCATGGCCGACCAGAATCCATGGGTTAGGTGGAACCAGAGGGCGAAGAGCCAGATGACGTAGAGCACCACGAATACGGGATTAGAGAATGTCTCGACAATCCACGCGAAGCCGTCGGACGGAGAATGCGCAAGGTTTTCCCAGTGCATCAGTTCGGCAAACATCATGTTGTACCAGAAGTTGAACAAGTGCAGGCAAAGGCCCAAGCAAATGATAATGCCCAGCACCAGCATGTTCTGGCTTGCCCATTCCACCTTCTCGGGTTTGTCGGTCACTGCATAAGAGCTATTGCCACGAGCCTTGCGATTCTGCCAAGTCAGGATGAAGGCATAAACGATGTGCAGCAAGGCCAATGCAGCCAAGCCAAGAGTAGCCACGACGGCATACCAGTTGGCACCGAGAAGTTCGCAAATCATGTTGTAAGCATCCTTCGAGAACAGTGCCACCACGTTCATACTGCCGTGGAACGTCAGGAATAGGATAAGTGCCAGTCCGGTCACAGACATAATCACCTTCCTACCAATCGATGAATTAGTTAACCACATAAAAAAGATTGAATTTAGTTAAAATAATAATTTGTTACTACTTGTTTTTAGGTATTAATGCGTGCAAATTTAAGATTTTTTTACCATTTAGGCAAACTTTATGCAGAGGAAAAGCAAAAAAAGGCACACAGAGTTACCCGTATGCCCTTTTTTGATATTAAAAATGATTATCATTGCATGCGAATGCCGGTGGTTGTGAACCGTTGTCCGTTGCGAATAATATATATGTGTCCGTCATGAATCATCTTATATGTACCACGCTGATTTTGGTTGATAACGTTGGAGATGCCAATTGCTATATCGGCCGGAAGCCCTTCTGCACCTGAATCTGCCATCATGTATGCGGTAAATCCCCATATAGCTTCATCAGTTGCCTTAACCATAGTCTCGCCGTTCCATACAAGTTCCTGACCAGTAGTGTACTCGGTTGTGTAGGTTCCCAAAAGCTGATTCGTTGGGAGGCCAATGTCTTCAATGTGATCTATCACTTTTAGGCGATGAGTTCCAGGTTGACCCAAGAGCAGGACGGGAGTGGCGGCTGGGATGTTGGAAAGTATGCGTTCGAGCATCAACGACTTTCCGTCCTCTGCAACTTCAACAGTATAAGCCGCAGTAATACCATCTGGTATGCTCACGTTCTGAGGCAGGTATGTGCTACCCCATCCGTTCTCGCCAATGGTCACAGGCACTTCATCGACGTATTCAAGCCAGAAGTTGTTGTAATTGCTGCTGTAATTGGAACGATAAAGGATATCATGTGAAGAGTTGTCCACCATTAGGTTGCGTTCGCCCTTCGAACCATCGAGAGCTACGACGTAATAGGCTCCCATGGTACCGTCAGGAGAGGCACGGAACTCCATATGGCTTTTCACCTGTCCGGGAAGGCGGAGCCAGTTGGTGTCCATATAGAATCCGTTGAGGTAGTTAACCAGATACCCTTCGTTGTAGAAGAAGATTCCATAGTCGTCAGGCTCTTCGCTTAGCGACATGCATTCGGGATCGGTGCCTGAAGAGTTCTCGTCAAAGGAGCGGATATATCCTAATGTCTTGGCACTACGAATACGCAAGAGCGAGCCAGCCTTTGGTTGATTGATAGTAATCCCATCCATAACCGCTTTCACGCGTTGGTTCAATCCATTAATCATGTCAAGTGCTTCCTGAGAGATGGCAGGCTCACCCAAAGTTAAGAACTCCTCCACCTCAGCCATCAAAGCCTTAAAGTCCTCGTCGCCCTCTCCTTGGCTGTAACAGTTGAGAACGCCGGGACTGATGTAATCGGCATATTGTTTGGCGCTGTTGTAATTACTGCGCAGAGAGTTTAAGGCATTATCGATGCTCTTGGCGAGTTCTTCGTCGGCATTGCCTATGATTACTTCCTCGAGAGTGAAGATATTGCCGTCCCACTGGAAGTCATAGAGTTTGATGCTCGTATCGCTTGAACCCACATACCAGTTAGCCTGGAAGTCAGGCTTGTTGCATATAAGCACACCCTCGTATGTCCTTCCCGTGATGGCATCTGTGCCTCCTTGGTCGCTCACGTGCGTCTTTATGTACCAGTCACATCCTTCCTCGTTCCACAGGGCTTCGTCTGCCATTAGGTTGGAGTTGGCATTATTGTGTATCTTTGCTGTCATAACCCCTTCTTCCACACTACCCGTAAAGTAGAACTGTGTTGCCTCATCGATGTTGTTGGTCAGACCCAGTTTCTGGTCATCGCCACGATAAAGTGCATAGCTGCCCTTATTCTTGGAAAAGAAGCGGGTATTGCGGATGCGATAATAGACGGGCTTACTCGTGTCGGTGGTAAGCTTGGGCAATCCCTCGTTAGGGTCTATAGGTTCGGCGTCGATGCTTAGGAATTTGAAACGACAACCTGGGTCGGCATAAGAACTGCCATCAAAGGGCATAACCACCCAGCCCATATCGTTCTCAGCTCCGTGAGAGGAACCGCGATTGCTCAGATACTCCCCATCGAAGACCAGTCCGTAATAGTCGGCATAGCTGGTCATAATGACTTGCAGAGGCGTGGCATCAGATTCGGCGCCATATTGCAGATAGCGAGCCGTTATCTGGTCGGTTGCAGAATATCCGCTACGCGTAGTTCCTTCGGTATAGGTCACAGGCTTGCCGTCGGCCGTATATATAAGTAAGGTATGGGGGTCTTCGCCTTGGATGAAGTAGAATTGCTGCTTCTTGGCGTCGTCCCCTTCCAATTGGCCAACATGCGTTTGTATGGCGGGATAGCCATTTTGTGTGCCGAGTGTCCAATAGTCGATGTCAGGACGGGCATCAAGCACATAGTAGAGATGCTTCTCGCCGTCGGCGGTACTCAGTTCTATGCCCATTTCACTGACATTAATGGGGTCGCCAGGACTGGCTATTTGCACGCCGTCGACAGGCCAAGGCACATAGTCGCCAGTGGTCAGAGTCGGGCGTTTTGCACCATAAGACTTCAGCGAGTCGGTCAGTTCCTGAGCCAGTTGCAACGCAAGTTCGGGCATCTCCTTAGCCAGGTTGTGTTCCTCGCCAATATCCTCACGGATGTTGTAGAGTCGGCGTTCCTGGTTCTCCCAGAAATAGAGTAGGTGGTAGTCGCCCTTCATGATGGCACTCCATGCACCATAGCCTTCAGCCTTGTCCTGCGACTCTCCCCAGCGGTTGGGATAGTGCCAGATGATGGTGCGCTCGCGAGTGAGTTCGGGATTCTTCAACAGGTCGGCAAAGCTCTTGCCATCGACCGTCTGCACGGTAGTATAATCCTTCACGCCAGCCATCTCAAGTATGGTGGGGAAGAAATCCTCTATCATGACGCGATTGTCGTTCTTCGAACCTTCGTCAACAACTTCCGGCCACGAAACGATCATAGGCTCATGCACGCCACCATCGTATCCACTGCCCTTGCCACCTCGGCTCGGGAAGTTAGGATCGTGGTTCAAACGGCCTTGACGAGGGCTCACACCCTGACCGCCATTGTCGGACATGAAGAGGATGATGGTATTGTCAGCCACTGAAGGATGTGCTTCGAGCCAATCCATCAGGTCGCCCAGACTCTTGTCCATACCCTCGATGAGCGCTGCACGATTGACTTCATTGCTCGACAAAGTTGCGCCAAACAGATCGTCATAGTAACCTGTGTAATTGCCAGTAAAGCGCGTGTCGGCATCGTAAGGCGTGTGGATGGCGTAGTGCGACATATAGAGGTAGAAAGGCTTATCGCCTTCGACGGCCTTATCCAGGTTCTTGATGGCTTCCTGAGTAAGGGCCTCGGTCAGGAAGATGCCTTGTGCGGCATAGTCCTCCAATCCGCCTATCTTCTGTATAGCACTGCCGTAGTTGTCTTGAGCCAGATAAGTGCCGGGACCACCCGCATATCCGCCTGCAATGTTAACATCGAAGCCGAAGTTCGTGGGATTGGCACCCGATGTGCTGGACGCACCAAAGTTGCCCTTTCCACAATGGATCGTGAAGTATCCGGCATCCTTCAGCAGTTGAGGAAGCGGAGTGATGAGCGTGGCGTGAACCTTGTCCGTAGAGGTGGCTGTGGAGGCTGGTTGCACACCGTTCCAGTTCCATTCGGGCAGGGTGATATTGCTGCCCGAGGCATTGGTGTCCTGGTTGTACGACTCAATCCAGTTTGTCACACCGTGACGAGCCGCATTCATGCCCGACAGCAACGAGCATCGCGAAGGCGAACTAACAGGACAGGCATAGGCGTTGGTGAACATTACACCCTGATTGGCCAAGCGTTCCATGTTGGGCGTGCGATAGCGCGCGTTCTGAGGCGTCTCCTCTGTCCAGAAGGGCAATGAGGTATCTTGCCAACCCATGTCATCGACCAGGAAGAAGATGATGTTGGGACGGTCGGCGGCCTGAGCCATTGCACTTGCTGCCGTGAACAGAGGCAGCGTACTGCGAAGTAGTTTAGTAAACATAGGCCTTAGATTTAGGTTAATTAATCAGTTAACATCAGGACAAAGATAGGCTTTTTCACGCAAACGCCCAAATCTATACCCATATAAAAACGAGATTTGGAAGAAAAAGATTCCTTCCTGCGTTTTATACAATTTGAACACTTATCTTCGCAAAACGAGTCTTAGGCCTTCCGAGACAGGATCTTAGGGCTTCTGAGACAGGGCCTTAGGGCTTCCGAGCGAACGCCTTAGGCCTTATTTCGCAGGGCCTTAGGTTTAATGATAAACGAACCTAGGCTCGAGGTGTCTCGAACAAGCGTTCGAGGACGATCGAATATAGGTTCAATGCTCCTCGAATATAGGTTCAATGGATTCCGCACCTAAGTCCTCCTACAATCCGCATTAGGCCTTCTTCGACGCGGGAAGAAATAAAAGGAGTCGAGATAAATCATATTTGCGGCAAAATCATTATCTTTGTACCACAATTAATAATTACAAGTATGCAGGAGAAGTTCGATATCGTGGTGGTGGGAGCAGGTCACGCAGGTTGTGAAGCGGCTTGTGCGGCGGCTCAGATGGGCGCAAAGACGCTACTCATCACTATGGACATGAACAAGGTGGCGCAGATGTCGTGCAACCCAGCCGTGGGTGGCATTGCCAAGGGACAAATCGTTCGCGAGATCGATGCCTTAGGCGGACACATGGGCGAGGTTACGGACAAGACCACCATACAATTCCGCATGCTCAACCGCTCGAAAGGGCCCGCCATGTGGAGTCCGCGCGCTCAATGCGACAGGGGACGCTTTATCTGGGCTTGGCGACAAGTGATTGAGAACCAGCCGAACCTGAGCATCTGGCAGGACCAAGTGAGGGAACTCCTCGTGAAAGACGGGCGTGTGGTGGGCGTTGAGACTTATCTCGGCGTGACCTTCTTGGCGCGCTGTGTCATCATCACTGCAGGCACATTCCTCAACGGACTTATGCACATCGGACGCACGCAATTGGCTGGTGGCCGCTGTGCCGAACCTCCCTCGCTTCACCTCTCGGAAAGCATCGCCCAGCATGGAATCACGGTGGGTCGCATGAAGACGGGTACGCCTGTTCGCATCGACGGACGAAGTGTTCACTTCGAGGAGATGACCCTGCAGCCAGGCGATCACGATTTTCATCGATTCTCCTATCTATCGGACGACTCTGAATATTCGGAGGATTCCGAAAAATCGGACAAGGCAGGGCAGTTGCCTTGCTGGATCACTTACACCAATCCTGCCGTTCACGAACGCCTGCGTCAGGGACTGCCCGACTCTCCGCTCTACAACGGACAGATTCAGTCGATAGGCCCTCGGTATTGCCCGAGCATCGAGACCAAGTTGGTGACCTTTGCCGACAAAGACCAGCATCAGTTGTTCCTCGAACCTGAAGGCTTGGAGACGCAGGAGTATTACCTCAACGGCTTCTCCTCTTCTCTGCCCATCGACGTGCAACTGGAGGCGCTTCGCCTGATTCCCTGCTTCCGCGACTTGAGAGTATATCGACCGGGTTACGCAATTGAGTATGATTACTTCGACCCAACGCTGCTTCACCACACACTGGAATCAAAACGCGTCGAAGGCCTGTACCTGGCTGGTCAGGTGAACGGAACCACGGGTTACGAAGAAGCCGCAGGACAAGGTTTGGTCGCAGGCGTGAATGCCGCCCTGAAGTGTAGTGGCGGTGGGGAGTTCGTGATGCATCGCGACGAGAGCTATATTGGCGTGCTCATCGACGACCTCGTTACCAAGGGCGTGGACGAGCCTTACCGCATGTTCACGAGCAGAGCCGAGTTCCGCATACTGCTTCGTCAGGACGATGCAGACGCCCGTCTCACTACGCGCGCATATAATTTAGGTATTGCCACAGAAGCGCGCTATCGCCATTGGAAGCAGAAGGAAGAGGAGATAAACCGAATTACGACATTCTGTAAAGAATTTTCCGTCAAGGCAAAGCTCATCAATCCCCATCTCGAAGCCCTTGGAAGCACACCCCTCGCAAAAGGGTGTAAACTTATCGACCTACTGAGTCGACCAGGCCTCACCTTCGAGAACCTTTCTCCGGCTCTAAGTCGACTTGCCGAGACACTTGACAGCACTCCCAACCGAAAGGAGGAGATAGCCGAAGCGGCCGAAATCCTTATCAAGTACAGCGGTTACATAGAGCGCGAGAGGCAGATGGCCGAGAAGATGCAAAGGCTGGAGGACCTGCACATACGCGGGCGTTTCAACTACGCCGAGATTCAGAGCCTCTCCACAGAAGCAAGGCAGAAGCTTGCCCACATCGACCCAGAGACGCTCGCGCAAGCAAGTCGAATCCCAGGCGTCTCCCCGAGCGACATCAATGTACTGATGGTTCTCATGGGTCGATAGTTCCACGTGAAACAATTGCAATTTATAAACACTCAATATCATGAATAATCCTATCCTACTTCAGAACCTACGCAACGTTCCCGACTTCCCCATCAAGGGCATTCAGTTCAAGGACGTGAGCACGCTCTTTAAGAATCCCGAATGCCTTCGAATAATGGTCGATGAACTCTACGACCTATATAAAGATAAAGGTATAACTAAGGTCGTCGGCATTGAGAGCAGGGGCTTCATCGTTGGAGCCGCTTTGGCCCTCCGCTTGGGCGCAGGTTTTGTGATGTGCAGGAAACCAGGCAAGCTTCCAGCAGAAACGCGTCAGGCAACTTATATGAAGGAATACGGCAAGGACACCATAGAGATACACACCGATGCTATTACGGAGGACGACGTTGTGCTCTTGCACGACGACCTCCTGGCAACGGGTGGAAGCATGAAAGCCGCTTACGGACTGGTGAAGGAATTTAACCCCAAGAAGGTTTATATTAATTTCATCATCGAACTGACCATTGAAGGATTGAACGGACGCGCAGTCTTTGACGAAGAAACCGAGATAACGACACTCATCAAGATTTGAAAGAGGAGACAAGAGAATACCTCAAGGGCATCGTCAGCAACTTGCCCGACTCGCCTGGTTGTTACCAGTATCTCGACGAGACTGGAACCATTATCTATGTGGGCAAGGCTAAGCGACTGAAGAGACGCGTGTCTTCCTACTTCCAAAAGGAACATCAAAGCCTGAAGACCGCCCGCCTGGTCGAGAACATTCGAGATATCAAGTACATCGTCGTCAATACTGAAGAGGACGCACTCCTGCTTGAGAACAACCTCATAAAACAGTGGAACCCCAAGTACAACATCCTCCTGAAAGACGGCAAGACCTATCCCTCCATCGTTGTAACCAACGAATACTTCCCACGGATATTCCAAACGAGGAAAATCAATCGCAAGTTCGGCACTTATTATGGTCCATATAGTCACGTGCCAACCATGTATCTTTTGCTCGAACTTATCCAGAACCTCTACCCTCTCAGGCGTTGCAAAATGGCGATAAGCGAAGAAGGAATCCAGCAGAAACGCTATCGCGAATGCCTTGACTATCACATTCACAATTGCGCAGGAATGTGCATAGGGAAGGTGAGTCATGAGGAGTACATGCAATGGATAGAGGAAGCAAAGGAGATACTCAAGGGTAATACGCGAGACATAGAACAGCGCATGCGCCAGCAGATGATGAAGCTGGCAGAGGAGATGAAGTTTGAGGAGGCCGAACAGATTAAGCGCAAATACCTGCTTCTGGAGAACTATCGAAGCAAGAGCGAGGTTGTAAGCAACGTAGTGAGCAATGTCGACGTCTATAACATCGAGGCTGGCGAGAAGGAGGCTTACGTCAACTATCTGCACGTGACTAATGGCTGCATCACGCAAGCCTTTACCTTCGAAATAAAGAAACGCCTCGACGAGACTCCCGAAGAATTGTTGGTGCTAGGAATAGGCGAAATGCGGAAACGTTATCCCAGTCGAAGCAAGGAAATTATAGTACCGTTCCCCGTGGAACTATCGCTCGAAAACGTGGAGTTCAACATACCTCAAAGAGGCGATAAAAAGAAGCTTTTGGAACTTTCGCGATTGAACGTACTGCAATACAAAAAGGATCGACTCGAACAAGCCGACAAGCTAAATCCTGAGCAAAAGGGCGTAAGACTGATGAAAGAATTGCAGACGTTGCTGGGAATGGAGAAGATGCCGATGACGATCGAGTGTTTCGACAACTCTAATAGTCAGGGCACCGACGCTGTGGCTGCTTGTGTGGTGTTCAAGATGGGTAAGCCCTCGAAGAAAGACTATAGGAAATATATAATTAAGACGGTGGAAGGGCCTGACGATTACGCTTCTATGCAGGAAGTCGTAAGGAGGCGCTATAGCCGCATGATTGAGGAAGAGACACCCCTACCCGACCTTATCATTACCGACGGCGGACGAGGCCAGATGGAAGTAGTTAGGAAGGTTGTGGAGGACGAACTTGCTCTGTCTATCCCCATCGCAGGTTTGGCAAAGGACGACAGACATCGCACTCACGAACTGCTCTACGGCTTCCCTGCAAAGGTCATAGGCATGAAGACGGAGTCTCCCCTTTTCCACCTGCTCACACACATACAGGACGAAGTTCATCGCTTTGCAATAACCTTCCACAGACAGAAACGAAGCAAGCATCAAGTGGCTTCAGAACTCGATGAAATTAAGGGTATTGGACCTCGAACGCGCGACCTTTTGATTAAGCATTTCCGAAGCGTAAAACGCATACGAGAGGCTTCTGACGAAGAGTTAACGACTGTTATAGGGGTTAATAAAACTAAAATTATCAGGGAGGCATTTGCTCATAACAAGGAAAATGCGTAATATTGCACTATGAGAGTCGTCATACAACGAGTTAAACAAGCGAGCGTAACCATCGAAGGTCGCACGAAAAGCCAGATAGATGCAGGTCTGTTGGTGCTGTTGGGTATCGAGGAAGCAGACACGAGCGAGGACATCGAATGGCTTTGCCGTAAAATCGTCGCTTTGCGAGTATTCGACGACGAACAGGGTGTAATGAATCGCAGTATCCTGGAGGCAAATGGGGACATCATTGTGGTCAGTCAGTTTACGCTGTTCGCAAGCACGAAGAAAGGCAACCGACCCAGTTACATCCGTGCGGCTCGACCAGAGCGCGCTATACCTCTCTATGAGGCGTTCTGCAAGCAACTCGCAAGCCTGCTGGGCAAGCCTATTGGAACCGGTGAATTTGGAGCAAATATGCAGGTCTCGCTCGTCAACGACGGCCCTGTCACCATCTGCATAGACACTAAAAATAAGGAATAGGCCTTACGGCAATCGAACATAGGCTCAATGGCTATCGAACCTAGGTTCAAAGGCCATCGCACCTAAGGCTCAAACATAAAAGAATTAAGAATTAGAGACTTAAAACATGAGCATTAAAGAAGCACAAGAACGCGTAGATGCCTGGATTCGGGAGTACGGAGTACGATACTTCTCGGAGCTCACAAATATGGCCGTTCTGACGGAAGAAGTAGGCGAATTGGCGAGAATCATGGCTCGCAAATACGGCGATCAGAGCTTCAAGGCAGGTGAGAACCAAGATCCAAGTGAGGAGATGGCCGACATCTTGTGGGTGCTCATTTGCCTGGCCAATCAAACGGGTGTGGACCTGACCGAAGCACTGGAGAAAAGCTTTGAAAAGAAGACAAAAAGAGATAAAGAACGACATAAAAACAATCCTAAATTACAATAAACTATGAGCGAACATTGCAACTGTGGTCATGATCACGACCACCACAATGAAGAAATGAGCAAGTACGAACAAGCGCTTGCCTTGTACAACACGCATATCAGCGATGAGGAAGTGGAGCAGAAAGTGGCCCGTCTCATCGAGGAAAAAGTGCCTGAAAACGATACTTTGGAAGTAAAGAAATTCTTGATGGGAAGTGTCGAACTGACCACCTTGAAGACAACGGATTCTGACGAAAGCGTGCTCGCATTTACAGAGCGTGTCAATCAGTTCGAAGACGCCTACCCTACCCTACCCCATGTGGCAACAATCTGCGTTTATCCCTGCTTCGCCAGCATCGTTAGCCAGAGCTTGGAAGTCGAAGGCGTGGAGGTCGCTTGCGTAAGTGGAAGCTTCCCTTCAAGTCAAGCTTTACTTGAAGTGAAAGTAGCCGAAACGGCATTAGCCCTAAAGGATGGAGCAACGGAAATAGACATGGTGATGAGCGTTGGTAAGTTCCTTTCCGGAGACTATGAGACAGTTGCCGATGAAATCTTTGAGCTGAAGGCTTTGTGCGGAGAGAAGAAACTGAAATGCATCCTCGAAACAGGACTTCTGGGTTCGGCCGAGAATATCAAGAAGGCGAGCCTCATCGCGATGTACGCAGGTGCAGATTACATCAAAACAAGTACGGGTAAGGAGAAACCTGCAGCAACTCCTGAAGCAGCCTATGTCATGTGTCAGGCAATCAAGGAGTATTATGACAAGACAGGAATTCAGATTGGTTTCAAACCTGCAGGCGGACTCAACACAGTTCACGATGCACTCGTCTACTACACAATCGTGAAAGAAGTCTTAGGCGAGAAGTGGTTGACGAACCAATACCTCCGACTCGGCACAAGCCGACTTGCGAACTTGCTCTTGAGTGAGGTCGAAGGCAAGGAAATCAAATTCTTCTGATTTTTACCCCTCTGAGAATCCGTTTTTCACGTCCACCTACCTAGGAAAATTATTCTGCGCGATTCTCAGAGGGCTTATTTTCAACCTAAATCACTGATTTTCTGTAAGAAATAGCACTTAATTCCATAACACCAAAATCATCGAAATAGAAAATGAAGGCCCTAAAACTCATCTTTTTTACACTTTCGGCCCTTTTGCTGAGCTCTTGCGTTGTCAGCAAGAAGAAATTCGACATTGCCGAAGCCGGACGACTTGCCGCACTCTATAGTCGCGATAGTTTGGCCGACATGTTGTTTGCGTCACGAGCAGACTATGCCGCCTTGAGTCGAGAAAGAGACAATCTTCGAAGCGACACCACACAACTTCGCAAAGGACTTCGAAATTATCAGTCGATGCTCAGTGCGAATAAGAGTGAAAACGAAAGTCTGACTGCTCAACTCAATCAACGCCTTCGTGAACTTGACGAAAGAGAAAAGACCATCCAACAACTGCAAGGCGTGATAAGCGAACAGAACGCTCGCGTGAAATCACTCTTGGATAATGTTTCATCTGCTTTGAAAGGTTTTTCGAGTGACGAACTGACTGTGCGCGAAGAAGGTGGAAAAGTATATGTGGCGATGAGTGATAAATTGCTCTTCGAGTCAGGAAAAGCTGTTGTCAACGAACAAGGCAAGCAAGCATTAGGTAAGTTGGCAGAGGTGCTCAATCGACAGACCGATATTGACGTATACATCGAAGGACATACCGATTCCGTTCCCATCAATACGCCTGTGTTCAAGGACAATTGGGATCTTTCCGTCATTCGTGCAACAAGTGTTGTTCGCATACTAACTGACGATTACAAGGTCAATCCTTTGCAGATTCAACCTTGCGGGCGTGGTGAGTTTAAGCCTGTCGATACGAACCAAACATTCGAAGGACGAGCAAGGAACAGACGAACTGAAATCATCATTGCACCTAAGCTTGATAAGCTTTACGAACTTATCTCAGCACAATAGAATAAGGGTATAAAAAATGAGCAGTACCGGTTCAATTCGAACTGGTACTGCTTTTATTTTGCATCGAACAAAGGGGCAATCAAACATCTCTTCCCACTACAAACGAAACAAACTTAAGCAAGGCGTCAGCCACGATAGAGTTTCTTTCTGACAAGCGAATTACTTGCGTGGAACCATATGCTATTTTGTCAAGTATTTTCTCAGTATACGATAAACCTTCATTATCAATAGTAAAGCGAACAAGACTATTGATTTCTTCATCTGAAGCCTCACCTCGACGAACCTTTAACGCAAGAGCTCGCATCGCCTCATCTCCAGTCTTTAACAAAGCATGAATGACAGGAAGCGTTAGCTTTCCCTCCTTCATGTCATTGCCCGCAGGCTTACCGGTATCATGCTGATTGTCAAAATCTAACAAATCATCACGCATCTGGAAACAAACACCTACTTTCTGACCAAAGTCCTCAAGTTCACTTACAACCTCTTCCCCACCCCCTGCCAACAAGGCACCGGCTTTAGCACAGGTGGCAAAGAGTGAAGCGGTCTTCTTACTTATGACCTCAAAGTAGTTTTCCTCCGAGATATCGGAAATGTCAAGATTTGCGAGTTGAAGAAGTTCTCCGTCTGCGAGGGTTTGACCCAGTTCTGAAACCCAAGTCACTACCCTATTCGAACCCGTTGCGGCTGCATGGTACAAAGCTTTAGAAAGCAAGAAATCACCAACGAGAACAGCCGCTTTGTTATCCAGCAAAGCATTCACCGACTTTTGTCCTCTTCTTCTATCACTTTCATCCACAACGTCGTCATGAACCAAACTTGCTGTGTGCAGCAACTCCAACGATACTGCAGCATGAAGGACACGTTCGTTTACCTCACCCACAAACTTTGCCGCCAACAACACGAGCATAGGCCTCATCATCTTGCCTTGACGGTTCAACAAGTGCTCGAGAGCAACTCTTAACAGAGGGTTCTCATGCTTCAGCGTTTGTTCAAAAATAGCGCGATACTCCTTAAGTTCCGCTTCTATTGGTCGTCGTATTTCAGCCAGTTTGTCCATGCTATAGGTTTCTTCGTCTGCAAAATTACGAAATTAAAGCGGAAAAATTATCGTTTTTCATTTATTTTGTCTAACTTTGACTTCGTAAAAGATTAATTCCATGGAAAAACTATTCCTGCTCGACGCCTACGCACTCATATATCGCGCATACTACGCATTCATTAAGAACCCGAGGATAAACTCCAAGGGCTTGAACACATCGGCAATTATGGGTTTTTTGAATACCCTCAATGAGGTACTAACCAAAGAACAACCTACCCACATAGGTGTCGCCTTCGATCCAAGCGGACCAACCTTCCGAAGCGAGGCATTTCCTAACTATAAGGCCCAGCGTGAGGCAACTCCAGAGGATATTCGTAAGGCTGTGCCTATAATCAAGGACTTGCTTCAAGCCTATCGCATTCCCATCCTACAAGTGGATGGTTATGAGGCAGATGACGTGATAGGAACATTAGCAGATAAGGCAGGAAAGTTGGGAATAGAAACCTATATGCTAACTCCCGACAAGGACTACGGTCAACTGGTAAGCGACAACGTCTATATTTATCGCCCTCGTCATGGTGGGGGGTATGAAACGATGGGTCCACATGAGGTTTGCGAGAAATACGGTATACCCTCGACTCAAACAGTCATAGACCTGTTGGCTCTGATGGGTGACTCGGCAGATAATTTCCCTGGTTGTCCAGGGGTAGGGGAGAAGACTGCTGTAAAACTCATCAACGAGTATGGAACCATTGAACAATTGTTTGCACGTTCATCTGAAATCAAGGGCAAACTTCGAGAGAAAATAGAGGAGCATGCTGAGGATATTAAGATGTCATATTTCCTCGCCACTATTAAAACAGATGTTCCCATTGAACTCGACCTGCAAGCACTGAAACTCGCGGAACCCAATGAAGAGGAACTAGGTAAATTGCTGCTGGAATTGGAGATGAAATCGTTCGCAGAGCGTGTTCTTAAGAAAACGAAAACACATAAGGACGTTAATGAACCATCCATCCACAATGAGAACCAACCTTTCGTTTCAGAAGAATTAAAGACTGCAAGTTTGAATAATATTAAAACAACTCCTCACAAATACAAACTCATTGAAAGTGAGGAAGATATTTCGTCTTTATGCAGTTACCTTAAGACAAAAACATTTCTTTGTTTAGATACAGAAACAACAAACAAAGATAGTTTTAATGCAGAATTGGTGGGCTTAAGCTTTTCTGTGAAGGAGTTTGAAGCTTTTTATGTCCCGATTCCTGAAAATCAAGAAAAAGCTACAATAATTGTTAATAAATTTAAAGCCATCTATGAGGATGAGAACATTTTAAAGATTGGACAAAATTTAAAGTTTGATCTTGAGGTACTCAGAAATTATGATATTCACCTAAATGGTCCTATGTGGGATACCATGATTGCACATTACTTAATTCAACCAGAGTTACATCATGGAATGGACTATTTAGCAGAAATATATCTCAACTATCAAACTATTCACATAGAAGAACTCATTGGGCCTAAAGGAAAAAACCAAAGATCAATGAGAGATGTAGATAAAAAGCTAGTATGTGATTACGCAGCAGAAGATGCTGATATTACTCTTCGTCTGAAAAACATACTTGAACCGGAGTTGAAGAAGTACAGATGTGAAGATTTATTTAATAATATAGAAATGCCTCTTATGCCAGTATTAGCAGAAATGGAAATAAATGGTGTTTGTATTGATACTGAGGCTTTAAAAGAAACATCTAAGGTCCTTACTCTTCGCATGAAAGAGATGGAGGATGAAATCTATAAATTAGCAGGAGAAGAATTCAATATTTCATCGCCAAAACAAGTTGGAGATGTTTTGTTTGGAAAGCTCAAAATTATAGATAATCCTAAAAAAACAAAAACATGGCAATATGTAACAAGCGAATATGAATTAAAAGAACTTGTAGATAAAAATGTAATTGTTGGGAAAATATTAGAATACAGAAAATTAAAGAACGAACTTGCCAAGTTACCCAAAGCAAATAAACCAAAAACAAAGCAAAAAGAGACAAATAATCTCGGTTTGTCTTTGTTTCCTGAAGAAGAGTTTATAGTGGAAGACTCATACACTATCATGACAAAGCAGTTTAAACAACTGGAACAAGAAATATATTCGTTGGCAGGAGAGAATTTCAACATATCTTCACCTAAAAAAGTTGGAGAGATTCTATTCGATAAACTAAAAATTGTTGACAATCCAAAGAAATCTGAATCATGGCAGTTTGTTACAAATGAAGAAATATTACAACAGCTAAAAGGCAAGCATAGGATTGTTGAAATCATCTTAGCTCATAGGGAGATGAAAAAATTACTTGGCACTTATGTAGATGCATTGCCTGGCCTTATTAATAAAAGAACTGGTCACGTTCATACTTCCTTTAACCAAACTATTACTGCCACTGGCCGCTTATCATCGAGCAATCCGAACTTACAAAACATTCCTGTTCGAGGTGAAGATGGTAAAGAAATAAGAAAAGCCTTCGTCCCTGAACCCGGTTGTCTGTTCTTCTCTGCCGACTACAGCCAAATTGAATTAAGAGTCATGGCTCACTTGTCAGGAGATGAAAACATGATAAATGTCTTTAAAGATGGTAAAGATCTACATGCTGCAACAGCCGCAACCATATATAAAAAAAATATCGATGAAGTAACACGCGATGAGCGTACTAAATCAAAACGGGCTAATTTTGGAATCATATATGGGATAACGGTATTTGGATTAGCAGAAAGACTTGATATTTCTCGTGACGAATCTAAACAATTAATTAATGGCTTTTTCGAGACATTCCCAAAAGTTAAAGACTACATGGATAAAGCAATTGAAGAGGCAAGACAAAAAGAATATGTAGAAACTCTTTTTGGTCGTCGTAGATATCTCAAAGACATTAATTCACACAATGCAACAGTAAGAGGTTTTGCTGAACGCAACGCGATAAACGCTCCTATTCAGGGAACCGCAGCTGATATCATAAAATTAGCTATGATACGTATTTCTCAACGCTTTAAAACCGAAAATATACGTTCAAAAATGATTCTACAGGTACATGATGAATTGAATTTCTCTGTATATCCTGAAGAAAAAAAGCGGGTTGAGGAAATTGTGATAAAAGAAATGCAAAATGCAATAGAGATGAAAGTTCCTCTTATTGCAGATTGTGGATTTGGTAATAATTGGTTGGAGGCTCATTAAAACAATATTAAATGAAGCAGAACTTCGTAGCAATAGATCTCGAAACGGCTACATCTGACAGAAGTAGTATATGTCAGATTGGTATTACTGAGGTCATTGATGGCAAACCCCAAAAGCCAAAATGCTGGTTAGTTCAACCAGAAAACAACCGATATGCCCCTATGAATATATGGATTCATGGTATTACACCAGAAGATACCAAGAACAGCCCTTCATTTCCGGATGTTTGGAAAGAGGTCCAACCATATCTACAGAACAAGATTGTCGTTGCACATAATACATCATTTGATATGTATGCATTAAGGGATGCCTTTAATAAGTATAGAATTGAGTATCCCACATTCGATTACTTTTGTTCTTTACGTATTGCAAGATGTATTGTAAAAGGATGTTATAGTTATTCACTAGACGTTGTTGCTAATTATTTAGGTATTGAATTTGGTGTTCATCATAAAGCAGATAGTGATTCTTTAGGATGTGCATTAATACTGTTAAAGTGCCTTGAAATAGATGGAAGCGAGCTTGATGAATTAGAAAAAAAATATAATTTCCATAGAGGTAGTTTTTCCAAAAACACATTCAATGCTCATCTACAAAACAAGAGATATTATGGCAACCAATGGAGGCAATGCGATTACAAATCTTTTATAAATAATTTAGAGAATTATCCAGAATTAAATGATGAGGGTAATTATTTCTATGGTAAATCTGTCTGTTTTACAGGAACAACTAAATTTGCCACCAGAAAAGAGATGCTTCAGATGGTTAAAAACATAGGAGGAATACCTATGGATTCAGTTACTAAAGAAACGGATGTTTTAGTTGTTGGCCAGCAAGATTATAGGGTTGTTGGTGCTGATGGTATGAGCAGTAAACAAAAAAAAGCATTAAGTATGCTGGAAAAAGGACATACTATAGAGATACTTAGCGAGACAGAATTTATAAATAGAATTTAATATAATAACAAATATGAATACTCAACAATTAGATATCTTTGGTCAAATAGACATAGCCAATCCCTTGAAAGGAAAAAGAATCTGCTTAACGGGAGAATTTCGCATGCCTCAAAAAGAGCTATATGCAAAATTGAAGGCGATTGGAGTTGATACCATAGATCGTGTTTCAGAAACACGCATTTATAAAGAAGGCGATGCTATTCCACCTGTTAAAGAATCAACCAGTTTCTTTATTGTTGGCAGTAATCCTAATGAAGATTCATTGAAACGTTACGCGTTGAACGAACACGATGGTTATCATGCCAAAATGATATCTGAGGATAAACTTTATGATTATCTTCGTGGACATTTTACAGAGAAAGATATAGTCCCTGAGATTGTTGAGAAACACTTACAAATAGATATTAGTTACTATAATTGGACCGCGCCTTCAATAAACGGAAAAGCATTTGTTTCCAGGGTGTCATCCCCTTTAAAATATGATAAAGAGGGCAAAGATAATCCTATCTCACAAAAAGAAATTTATGTACCAGATATTGAAGGCGTCAATATGGGGGCTTTCTATCAGATAATTGGAAATCTCGGTGGCTATGCCAACAAAGAGTATTTCGACGATACCAATATGATTTTATTAAGTAATAAAACTTTAAAAAAATTGGAACAAGGCATCAAAGACGATGTAATAATTGACATAGAAAAACGTTATAATAAGAGCAATACAAAAATATTTAATATTCAATTCACCAGTGAATCTGATTTTATTAATTGGGTGGAAAAAAGAATGACTATTTTCCCAGACAAAAGTACTATTAGACTTTTAAATTTATATAAGTCCAACCTTTCATCATAATAAATTAATTCTCTTAAATTATAACTCAGAAACAAAAAATTCAAAAGTTGTTGAAAGAAAAACAATATATTTATTTAAAATATAAAAGTTATGAAACACTTTCTGCTTTACATTTTACATTTTACATTTTACATTGGGCTGTCTATGACAGCGACTGCACAGCTTGGTCCTACGATGGGTTGGAGTTCGTGGAATACTTTCGCATTGAACATCAACGAAGACCTCATTCGTGAACAAGCCGATGCAATGGTCATTACAGGCCTGAAAGATGCAGGTTATCAATTTATTAACATTGATGATGGTTATTGGGATGGTCGTGGCGAGGATGGACACTTGAGGCTGAATACAAAACTATTTCCCTCTGGGATGCGTCCTTTGGTTGACTACATTCATAAGTTGGGCCTGAAAGCTGGTATATATAGCGATGCTGGTGACAACACTTGTGGTTCAGGCAATCGTCATGCATGGGGAATTGGTGTAGGATTGGCCGGACATGAAGAACAAGACTGCCATCTTTATTTCATTGACTGGGACTTCGACTTCATTAAGGTCGATTACTGTGGCGGTAACCACATGAGACTGGATGAGCGTGAGCAATATACCAAAATCTCAAATGCAATTAAGAATTGCGGCAAACCTGGAATTGTTTACAACATGTGCCGTTGGGCTTATCCTGGCACTTGGAGTGCCGATGTTGCCGACTCTTGGCGCACAACCGGCGATATCTTTGATGCATGGAGATCTGTCAGAGGCATTCTTGCAGAGAACCTATATCTGACAGCCTATTGCAAACCAGGTCATTACAATGATATGGATATGTTGGAAGTTGGCCGTCGAATGAGTGACGAAGAGGACAAGACACACTTTGGTATGTGGTGTATTATGAACTCTCCCTTGCTTATTGGATGCGACATGCGAAACATTCGTCCGCAGGCTTTGAGCCTAATGAAAAATGCCGATTTAATCGGGATAAATCAGGATAAGACCTTCCAGCAAGCATATCTCGTAAGGCGTATAAGCGATACATATATATTGGTACGCGATGTAGAAAAACTTAACGGGCTCACCCGTGTCTTTGCTGTATACAATCCGACCGACGAAGCTAAATATATTACAGTAAACTTCGAGGATCTGGATTTGGCGGGTAAAGTTAACCTACGTGATTGCTTCGAGCAAAAAGAAATAGGCGGTTTCATCGGAGGATTCCAGGTTACGGTCCCTGCTCATGGCACTCGCATCTACAAGGCAACAGCCGAACAGCGCCTCGAACGCCGACGCTATGAAGCTGAGACAGGATACATCAGTGACTATCAGGAAATACGTAACAACCAGTCGGAAAAGACTGGTATCTATGTAGCAAATGACGTTTGCTCCAGCGGATATAAGGCTTGCTGGCTTGGACAAAGTGAGCAAAACGACCTTGTTTGGAACAACGTTTACCTTCCAAAGGGAGGCAAGCGCATGCTCACCATTGCCTATTTCACCAGCGAAGACCGCCAGATAAATGTTACCGTTAATGGTAAGAAAATCAAGACCGTAACGGCAAACAGTGGTTCATGGGATAAGGTTGGAACAGTAGAAATTCCCATTAAGCTGAAAAAAGGCAATAACACCATCCGTTTATCAAACGCCGAAGGTTGGATGCCAGATATTGATTACATTCAAATTCAAAAATAATAACAACAGTTATAAAATAACTTAAAAACACACATTATGGACGTAAAACAAATTATGGCTCGTCTGGAGGCTAAGCATCCAGGTGAGAAAGAGTACTTGCAAGCAGTGCATGAGGTTCTCCTCAGCATTGAAGAAGTCTACAACCAACATCCCGAGTTCGAAAAAGCTAAGCTTATCGAACGTCTCGTAGAACCCGAACGTATTATCACCTTCCGTGTGCCTTGGGTTGATGACAATGGCGAAGTTCAGGTCAATCTGGGCTATCGTGTACAGTTCAATTCTGCAATTGGTCCGTATAAGGGTGGTCTTCGCTTCCATGCTTCGGTTAACCTAAGCATCCTTAAGTTCTTAGGCTTTGAACAAACGTTCAAGAATGCCCTGACAACACTTCCTATGGGTGGTGGTAAGGGCGGTTCAGACTTCTCTCCTCGCGGTAAGAGCGATGCTGAGATTATGCGCTTCTGCCAAGCCTTTATGAATGAATTATATCGTTACATCGGTCCTGAAATCGATGTTCCTGCCGGTGACATTGGTGTGGGTGCTCGCGAAGTGGGTTATCTCTTCGGTCAATACAAGAAACTTACGCGTGACTGGAGTGGAGTGCTTACGGGCAAGGGCTTGGAGTTTGGAGGCTCACTGATTCGTCCCGAGGCTACAGGCTTTGGAGGTCTTTATTTTGTAAACGAAATGCTACAGACACGTGGCATTGACATCAAGGGCAAGACCGTCGCAATCAGTGGCTTCGGTAATGTGGCTTGGGGTGCTGCAACAAAGGCTACTCAACTTGGTGCCAAGGTGGTTACCATCAGCGGTCCTGATGGTTACATTTACGACCCCAATGGCATTAGTGGTGAGAAGATTGATTACATGCTGGAGCTTCGCGCTTCAGGCAACGACATCTGTCAACCCTATGCTGATGAATTCCCAGGCTCTACCTTCGTACCTGGCAAACGTCCTTGGGAAGTAAAGTGCGACATCGCTTTACCATGTGCAACACAAAACGAACTTAATGGTGACGACGCCAAGCAACTCATAGCCAATGGGGTTACCTGCGTTGGTGAAATATCGAATATGGGATGCACACCCGAAGCTATCGATGCCTTCATCGAAGCAGAAATGCTTTATGCTCCTGGTAAGGCAGTTAATGCCGGTGGTGTAGCTACCAGCGGTCTGGAGATGAGTCAGAATGCCATGCATCTTAGTTGGACGGCAGAAGAGGTAGACCAGAAGTTACATCAAATCATGCATGCTATCCACAAGCAGTGCGTGAAGTACGGCACTCTGCCCGACGGCTACATCAATTATGTTCGCGGTGCTAACGTTGCCGGCTTCATGAAGGTTGCTAAAGCTATGATGGCACAAGGAATTGTATAAGCAATTTCTGCCATCAAAGGTTTACATTTGAATGGCACAGAGGATTATTGAACAATCCATAATATTAAAGGTGGCCTTAGTTTAAGACCACCTTTTTATTTTATTCGTAAAAGAATATTAACCCATAACTACGTCAAGCACCATCATCAAGACAAAACCTATGGCAAAACCAATGGTGCTGAGGTTTGAGTGCTTTCCCTCTGAAGCCTCAGGAATAAGTTCTTCTACAACAACATAGAACATGGCACCGGCAGCAAAAGCAAGCATGTAGGGTAGGATAGGAGTCATCAATGACGCAAGCAAGATTACTATCAAACCGCCAATAGGTTCTACAGCTCCGCTAAAACTGCCTAATAAGAATGACCGCCACTTGGAGTTTCCTGCCGCTCTCATGGGCATGGAGATGATGGCTCCCTCGGGTATGTTCTGTATGGCTATACCTAACGAAACGGCAACAGCAGAGGCCAATGTGATATGAGCCATACCTTGTGTGGCTCCAGCAAAGACAACACCCACAGCCATACCCTCAGGCAGGTTATGGATGGTAACAGCCAATGCCAGCATGGCAGTTCGCGAAAGGCGGGAACGAGGACCTTCGGGACTATTAGTACCCAGATGAAGGTGAGGTGTCAGTTCATCAATAAGTAATAGGAAACCCATACCAAGCAGGAAGCCCACGGAGGCAGGCAGAACACTCCACGCACCACTCCTTTCTTCCATCTCCATGGCAGGAATAAGCAACGACCATACCGAAGCAGCCACCATCACACCCGAAGCAAACCCGAGAAGAGTCTTCTGCAAACGAGCCGACATTTCGTCTTTCATGAAAAAGACAAAAGCCGAACCCAGCATGGTGCCAAGTAGGGGTATAAGTAGGCCAATAGCAAGGGCTGCCATTATTCTTTATACTTTGTAAACTGATACTTATCCCGAAGCTCAGCTTGCTTTTCAGCAGGGAGGGAAGTGAAGTAACCTTTCCACCCTGGACAGAAGTTAATGTGCCAACGCCAAAAACGCCCCAACAAAGAGTTGGGCTTTCGGTCGTAGTAAGCACGGAACTTACAGTTCTCACATTGATGTGACATAATGGTATTGTTTATGTGGTTTATCACAGTTTCATCACGCGCTTCATCTCAAGATTCTCATAGCCCTCAGGACAATGGGTAGAGAGATAAACGGTGGGAAAGTTCTGTACAAACTCACGAATTTGGTCAAGAGTCTGTCGAGCCGCATCCTTATCCTCAAAAACAATTGAAAGTTTGTTGGCTTTTAAGGCTGCGTCGCAGTAAGTGACATCGCCATGGAACATATAGTATAGTCCTTCATCTTCAGCAATGACGATACTGTTGCCTTTCGTATGACCCTTAGCTTCAATGAACCAGATGTTGGGAACAACCTGCTGAGCGTTGGGGAAGTTGTGGTAGGGTGTACCATACTGGGCACGAACAATATTAGGCCCATCTAATTTTAGGGCGTCGGCATCTTCAGGAGAAATGTAGATCTTAGCATTAGGGAAATACTGAATAGCTGCCGAGTGATCTGGATGCTTGTGAGTAATGAGTATTTTCGTTACTTGTTCGGGTTGATAGCCGAGGACTTCGAACCCTACCATGTAGTCCTGCACTTTTTCGCCCATGTAGAGTGGTGCACCAAGTTTCTTTGCAGGAGCCTTATAGTCGTTTTGGAAACCTGTGTCCACAAGAATGATATCCTCACCCGTATCAATGAGGAAATTCTGTAGGCTGCTACGATAGATGATTTGCTCGTCGAAGGCTTCTTTACCTTCTTCTCCTCCGAAGGCGAACGGCTGATTCATGAAACCACCGTCAAACATACGGATTGCTTGAATTTTCATACTGATATTATTTTAAGGTTATCTGTTCTGCCATACGTCGCCCTGCATCAAAGGCTTGTTGCAAGTCTTTAGCCCAATGCTCATCGCGGTACTGGCGCTTCATGGGCTCGGAGAATGAACCCAGTTCGTAGTGGTCGTAGCTCTTCACTTGATAGGTATTATAGGCATCCACATGCTCTAGGTTGCCCATAGCCCGCTCTATACAGCCTTCTATAATAGCCATGCTTTGATATACCATCTTCGCCTGTTCTGTGTTGGAGTTCATTGTATAGGTCAATACGACAGGAATCTGCTTGGGGGGAGTCAAGCTGTAGTCGTTATAGGAAAGCCAAGGGAACATGAGGCGTTCGAGGAAGGCACGAAGTTTGGCTGTCACCTCACCGAAGTAGATGGGCGAACCCATGACCAACCCATCGGCCTTGGCCACTTCTTCCAGAACGGGAGTAAGCGCATCCTTGAACTTGCAGACATTCACGGCTTTACCTTTCAGCTTACAAGCCATACACGACATGCAGCCATTGTACTCCATATCGTAAAGACGAATGGTCTTAACTTCAATGTTTTCACTTACCGAGCAAGCGCCTTTGGCAAACTCTTGTAACATGGAGGCCGTGTTCATGGTCTTGCGTGGACCTCCGTCGATGATGATAATCTTTTTCATGTGTATTAATCTTTAAAATATATAAGGTGCAATAACTTCAACATATGGTAAACATCTCTTTGTCACGTACATACGTTTATACATGTTTCAAATCCATCTAGGGGCAAAGATACAAAAAAGTCCCGAAACACCATACACGATGTCTCGGGACTTTTTATGTTGAGGATTATTTAATGGGAGACCAATTGTACCGAATGTGCGGAACAATGGCACCCTCCGCCTCTAATATGGGCGTTACAGAAGATAGGAAAGGATATCAAAGGGGATATTCCTCGAAAGCGTAGAGAACAGTACTCAGGTAGCGCTCGCCAGTGTCGGGCAATAACACGACAACGCGTTTATTGCTGTTTTCGGGACGACTAGCGACCTGAATGGCGGCATAGAGAGCCGCACCTGCAGAGATTCCTACCAGAAGGCCTTCCTGTTGAGCGACCTCACGACCTGTACGGATGGCATCATCGTTCTCTACATCAAACACCTCATCGATAACGCCTGCATTGTAAGTCTTAGGTACAAAGCCGGCACCAATGCCTTGAATCTTGTGGGGACCTGATTGCCCACCGTTCAGGACGGGACTTGACTTGGGCTCAACGGCAACAATCTTAATATTGGGATTGTACTCCTTCAGTCGCTTTCCCACGCCAGATATGGTTCCACCAGTACCAACACCAGCCACAAAGATGTCAACGATACCATCTGTCTGCTTCCAAATCTCCTCACCCGTTGTGGCATAATGCTTTGCAGGATTTGCGGGATTCTCGAACTGTTGCAAGATGACGGCTCCTGGAATGCTGTTGTGTAAGGCCTCAGCCTCACGAATTGCACCGGGCATACCATCCTTACCAGGAGTCAGTCGCACTTCAGCTCCATAAGCCTTTACCAGGTTACGACGTTCAACGCTCATGGTATCGGGCATGGTGAGGATTAGTTTATAACCCTTAACGGCACTCACCAATGCCAAGCCGACGCCTGTGTTTCCACTGGTGGGTTCGATGATAGTGGCTCCGGGCTTTAGTATACCACGCTGTTCGGCGTCCTCAATCATGGCCAAGGCGATGCGATCCTTCACACTACCGCCGGGATTGAAAAACTCTACCTTAGCTATGACTGGGGTCTTCAGGCCTTTATTCTGTGA
Source organism: Bacteroidaceae bacterium (assembly GCA_017962495.1). GTDB lineage: Bacteria > Bacteroidota > Bacteroidia > Bacteroidales > Bacteroidaceae > Physcousia. The sequence goes on along the minus strand of JAGCVH010000070.1, from coordinate 9,138 downwards.
ATACTTGTTCAGTTCCAATAGTGGGGTGTTGCCGATGAGTTCGGTCAACTGTTTTGCTATTTGTGCCATAATGCTATTATATGATTTTTATAAGATTACAATTAATTGGTTTGCAAAGTTACAAACAATTTTTAATTCATGACTTTTAATTTATGAATAATTATTGCAGCGCTTGAGCGATGTCTTCCAGAATATCGTCGATGTGTTCGGTACCGATTGATAGACGGATAGTTGCCGGCGTAATATGTTGTTCTGCCAACTCTTCGGGTGAGAGCTGTGAGTGAGTTGTAGTATAGGGATGTATAACCAGACTCTTAACATCTGCTACATTCGCCAACAGGGAGAAAATCTGCAATCGGTCAATGAAACGCCAAGCCTCTTCCAATCCACCCTTTATCTCGAAGGTGAAGATACTACCTCCACCATTGGGGAAATACTTATTATATAACTGATGGTCAGGATGGTTTTCCAGTGCAGGATGGTTCACTTTTGCCACTTTGGGATGTCCTGCGAGGAAGGCAACTACCCGAAGAGCATTCTCCACATGTCGCTCAACACGCAGACTTAAAGTCTCGAGACCTTGCAAAAGAATCCATGCGTTGAAGGGCGAAATGGCAGCACCCGTATCACGTAGGATGACGGCACGAATACGCGTTACAAAAGCTGCTGCACCCGCTACATCGGCAAACACCGCACCGTGATACGAGGGATCGGGCTTGGCAAGTGTGGGGTATTTGTCCGCATTGGCTTTCCAGTCGAATGAGCCACCGTCAACTATCACACCTCCCAACGAGCTCCCGTGACCACCCAGGAACTTCGTTGCGGAATGTACCACAACATCGGCTCCATGCTCAAGAGGACGAATCAAATAAGGCGTACCAAAAGTGTTGTCAACAATGAAGGGAATGTTATGGCGATGAGCCACTTCTGCCACACCCTCGAGATTAAGCACATCGGAATTAGGATTACCAAACGTCTCGGCATAAATCACTTTAGTGTTGGGGCGTATTGCAGACTCTAAAGCAGCAAGGTCGTTGACATTAACAATTGTGTTCTCGATGCCCTGCGTGCGAAGAGTATGGGTAATCAAGTTATACGAACCGCCGTACAGGTTATCGGCTGCAACAACATGGTCGCCTGCCTGGGCAATATTCTGCAAGGCATATGTGATGGCGGCAGCACCAGAGGCAACAGCCAAACCTGCAACACCACCTTCAAGGGCTGCTACACGATCCTCAAAGACCCCTTGTGTAGAGTTAGTGAGACGTCCATAGATGTTGCCGGCATCGCGCAAGCCAAAGCGATCGGCTGCATGTTGCGAATTACGGAACACATAACTTGTGGTTTGATAGATAGGAACCGCGCGCGCGTCTGTTGCAGGGTCTGCCTGCTCCTGTCCTACATGTAATTGCAGCGTCTCAAAACGATAATTTCTTTTCTGTGCCATAGTTCTTAGAATTTTTGATTTATTATTACACTATTTTGTTCGTTTGACGCTGCAAAGTTACGCATATTTAGAAATACATTCCAAAACATTTTGAATATTCGGAATATATAACTACCTTTGCGCCGAAAACATTGTATTCCTTCTAATAAACCCTCGAAAATAAACCTTCGAAAGAATATTATTCTATGGAAGCACTGGATAAGACTGATTTACAGATACTTAGGACACTTCAACGCAACGCAAAGCTGACAACAAAGGAACTTGCGGATGCAGTTCATCTTACACCCACTCCCGTGTTCGAACGCCAGAAACGACTGGAACGCCAAGGCTATATTAAGAAGTATGTAGCAATACTTGATGCCGACAAGCTAAATCGCGGATTGCTCGTCTTCTGTAAGGTAAAACTGAAACAGATAAACCGTGAGATTGCCGACGACTTTACGCGTCGCATCCAACACATTCCCGAGGTTACCGAATGCTACAACACATCGGGCAATTACGACTACTTGCTGAAGATACGTGCCGCCGATATGCATGAATACCAACAGTTTGTGCTCAATAAGTTGGGAACCATTGAGAGCCTTGCTTCGCTTGAAAGCACTTTTGTCATGAGTGAGGTAAAGCAAACCAATGGCATCAACATATAACCTTTCTAAGACTAAGCTTTAGGGATAAAGGATAAGGGAACGGAGGCTCCCGCAAATTACCGTCAAAAATCCGTCAACATTTTGACGGTACTTCCGTCAACAGCTTGACGGCGCTCCCGTCAGTATATTGAAGGCACCACCGTCGGCCCATTGAAGGCCCACCAAGAAAGGCAGGTGAGCGGAACAGAGCACTCATTCCTGATCTTTTAACAGCCCGACCTTCATCCAACGCTTGCTATCAGGGCGGCAAAGGGGATTAATGACAGATACTTGTGCATGTTCGGGTGAAATCATGTGCATGATACAAACTTTTTTTGTATCTTTGCACGCGCTAAGTTATAAATCGAGAATCGTAAACCTACCAATATGTCTCTGAAAGCAGGTATTGTAGGACTGCCCAACGTAGGCAAGTCTACCCTTTTTAACTGCCTGTCGAGTGCGAAGGCACAGGCAGCCAATTTCCCTTTTTGTACCATCGACGCCCAGATGGGGCAGATATCCGTTCCGGACGAACGTCTTACCAAGTTGGCCGAACTTGTTCATCCCGGTCGCATCGTACCGGCTGTATGCGACATCGTGGACATTGCCGGACTTGTGAAAGGTGCAAGCAAGGGCGAGGGACTGGGCAACCAGTTCCTGGCCAACATCCGTGAGTGCGATGCCATCATCCACGTCCTGCGTTGCTTCGACAATGCGAACATTGTGCATGTCGATGGTTCGGTTGACCCTGTTCGCGACAAGGAAATCATCGACATGGAACTGCAGTTGAAAGACCTGGAGACAGTAGAGAGTCGCATGCAGAAGGTGGAGAAGCAGGCTCGTGTGGGCGGCGACAAGCAGGCAAAGATAGAACTTGGTGTGCTGGAAGCCTATAAGGCTGCCCTCTTGCAAGGTAAAAGCGCACGCACCGTTTCGTTTGAGACGGAAGACGAGCAAACGGCGGCCAAGAACCTTTTCCTTCTAACGACAAAGCCCGTGCTCTATGTCTGCAATGTCGATGACCAAAGCGCGAAGGACGGTAACGAATACACCCGAGCTGTGGCAGAGGCTATCAAAGACGAGGATGCACAAATGCTCATCATCTCGGCACAAACGGAAGCCGACATCGCAGAACTGGAAACCTACGAAGAGAAACAAATGTTCCTCGAAGACATGGGCCTGTCGGAAAGCGGTTGCAACCGTCTCATCAAGGCCATTTATTCCTTACTGAACCTGCAGACATTCATCACTGCCGGCGAAATGGAAGTAAAGGCATGGACCTTCCGTCGCGGGTGGAAGGCTCCTCAGTGCGCAGGCGTCATCCACACCGACTTTGAAAAGGGATTCATTCGTGCCGAGGTCATCAAGTACGACGATTATATTAAATATGGTAGTGAAGCCGCAGTTCGCGAAGCTGGAAAAATGGGTGTTGAAGGCAAGGACTATGAAGTGCAGGACGGCGACATCATGCACTTCCGCTTCAATGTATAGACCCTCCCTCCGCCCTCCCTTTTAGGGAGGGAGTAGATACATCTTTGAAACTATGAATAAAAGGATTTTCTTACTGATAGCATCATGTGTCTTCTGCATTACGCTATTGGCACAAGCAACCACTCCCTCCCCAGCAGGGAGCGTTGGGGTGAGTCTCTTCATAAACTGGAACCCCGACATCTTTCTGTTCCACATTGGTTCTTTTGGCATACGCTGGTATTCGTTGTGCTGGGCAATAGGATTGTTTTCGGTCTATTTACTCGAGCATCGACTCTATCGCGAGCAACGCATTCCTGAAGAGAAGTTCGACCCGCTGGTCTTCTATTGCTTCTTTGGCATACTCATCGGAGCACGATTGGGTCACTGCCTCTTTTACGAGCCCAACTATTTCCTTAGCCATCCGCTGGAAATCGTACTCCCGATGAAGCAAGACGCTACGGGTTCGTGGCACTATACAGGCTATGAAGGATTGGCGAGCCACGGAGGCACGCTTGGCCTGATGATTGCTCTATGGCTCTTTGTTCGCAAGACCGGTCTCAAGTTGTTGATGGTGCTCGACAACATTGCCATTGTTACTCCCATCTGCGCTTGCGCTATCCGCATGGGTAACCTCATGAATTCGGAAATAATCGGACGCCCATCCGATGTGCCTTGGGCTTTCATCTTCGAGCGAGTGGACCTAATCCCGAGGCACCCCGGACAATTGTACGAGGCTATATGCTATGCCATATTCTTCCTCATCCATTGGTGGTTCTATCGCCGTCAGCCTCAGAAGGTAGGTACAGGCTTCTTCTTTGGCCTTTGCCTCTTTCTTATTTTCACTGCCCGCATATTTATCGAATACACAAAGGAAAACCAAGTCGACTTTGAGAATGGAATGCTCTTCAACATGGGTCAGCTCCTTAGTGTTCCCTTCGTCCTCCTTGGTCTTTGGTGCATGTGGCGGAGTAGGGGGGTGGAAAAAACGCAATAATCCCATATAATCGAATACAATACTTACACCATTTTCATGAAAAAAGCCATCAACCTAAGGTCTTTCGTAACGGCCTTTACACTTCTTTTTGCAACAATCGTTATAGCAAACGACATCACATGGCCAACTGAGAAACTGAATCGCAGTGTTATCGCTGTTCCCAATCGAAATATGTTCACGACGGGATGCCTCGTCAGCTGGCGTATGATGGATACAGACGACGACTACACCACTTTTGATGTCCTGCGCGATGGAACTCCCATTGCACAGAACCTTAATACTGTCACAAGCTTCTACGATTGGAGCGGAAAAGCTAGCTCACAATATCAAATCGTAGTAAAACAAAGAGGCGCAGTAAAGGAAACAACCGATGCCATTACACCGTGGAACGGCGTATTCAAAGGCATAACCTTGCAACGTCCCAACGATGGCGATGCCAGCACGTCAAAAGTAACTGCTCGACTTCAACCCAACGATTGTATGGTGGGCGATGTTGACGGGGACGGCGACTATGAACTCATCATGAAATGGGAAGCCACGAATGCTCACGACCAAGCACAAGAGGGATATACCGGTCTCACCTTCTTGAGTTGCTATGAAATCATGGGCGATGAGGAGGGCAAACACCTATGGGACATCAACCTTGGACCTAATGTGCGCTCGGGAAGCCACTATACAGAGGTGCTGGTGTATGACTTTGACGGTGATGGTAAGGCAGAAGTTATATGCCAAACGGCTGCAGGTACAACTGACGGAAGGGGAAATTACGTCAGCCAAGCTGCTACCGATGCCACCATACGAGGCATCAGTAACACGACTCTCTATGCCAATTCTGGCGGGTTCATTGCCAATGGTCCAGAACTGCTGACCGTATTTAACGGACTGACTGGAGCCGCCATCCACACGACTTGGTACAATCCTAATCGCGCAGGTGGAGTAGGGGGCGTGAATAACAGCTATAGTTCTTCCATTTGGGGAGACTCAAATGGGAATCGTGGCAGTCGCTTCTTTGCCACCGTGGCCTATTTGGCTGGAGCTAACCAAAACCCCAGTGCGGTCTTCACTCGTGGATGTTATACCAGCGTATATATCTGGGCTGTTGACTTCAATGGTTCACAACTTTCTACCCGTTGGCTACATGCCAGCACATCCCGAACATCCTACTCCGTAACTAACGCCAATGGCACAAAGACCAACTACAATGGTCTGACTGCTACGGGAACAGGAGGCACTGCCACCGCATACGGGCAAGGAAACCACCAAGTAAGTGTTGCCGACGTGGACAATGATGGTAAAGACGAAGTCCTTTACTCACAGTGTGCCTTCGATGATGATGGTCGACTGATGTACACCACAGGCTTTGGTCACGGCGATGCTATGCACGTAAGTGACCACGACCCAGACCGACCTGGCTTAGAAGTATTTTCTGTACACGAGGAAAGCACAGCCAATTATGGTTGTGATATGCATGATGCGCGAACAGGTGAGATCCTGCTTCGGAAGACCGCAGGAGGCGATACCGGACGCGGCATGATGGCTGACTTCGATGCCGACCATCGCGGTTCCGAGTTCTGTACTTCGGCTGATGGTTATATTGTTTATGACATCACAGGAACGGCCATTAGCGAAGCTACACTCAGTGCTGCCAACTTCCCCATCTACTGGGACGGTGACCTCCAGCGCGAACATCTCTCCAATGCCAGTGTAATGTCGCCAATCCTCGAGAAATACTACGCTGGCGGCAAGGGACGCATCTTGCTCAACGGGGACCACGACAATCTCTACAGCCTCGGCAATAGCCATAGTTGCAACTATACGAAAAGTACTCCTTGCATTCAGGCCGACATCTTCGGAGACTGGCGTGAGGAACTCATCTTTTGGGATACCGCCGACTCTTGCACCATCAACATCTTCTCCACCAGCGACTACACGCCCTATCGCATGCCTTGTTTGATGTATGACCACACCTATCGCTTAAGTATCGCATGGCAGAACGATGCATACAACCAACCACCTCACCTCGGCTATTATCTGCCCGATGCCATCGTTACACGCATCGACGATGTGACCGACGAAAGCCGAAAGACGCAAACCCACTACTTGGGTACGGCTATCAAGAGTGTGCAAGGACATATCGTCGGAGCCACAGGTGCAGAGATTAGCAGCGTTTTGATAGATGGTTCTCCCGCGACAGACCATGGTCTCACACTCACACTTGACCCCGTTACTTATATTTATACGCTTAGTGGAACACCTGCAATAAAGGGCGAGTACATAGTTACCATCACAACCACAGGTGGCGTTTCGCCTGCAGGCGAAGCAAATAGCGTCGTCCGCCTTTCTATCCTCGGAACCGATGGAACTTGGACAGAGAACTATCGTTTGGACTTCGAAGAGGAGAGCAGCAACGACTATGGGTTTACAGGTAATGTACCTACCAAGAAACAAGTGGAGGCCTCCGATGGCACCCACTTCTTCCATTTGTTTATTGGAGGAGAGAGTGGAAATCGTAATGCCAACATTTCCTTTGCCAACGAGACAGCCTTCACTTCGGCAGAAAACTATCGCCTTGAGTTCGATTTTGCTGCAACGTCCAGCAATACAAATACAAGCACGGTAAACGTTGCGGGGGCCAATGGAACTTTGTATACTGTATCGTGGGCGGCATGGGCTAATACGGCCACTGTAGCAGATGCCGATGGTAACGCCCTTGGTACTATCAATATTGATGCCTACACCAAGAATGTCACTATTAACGAATCCGTTTATCCTACAGTTTTTCATCATTTTATCATCACAGGTAATGCTTCTGGTATAAAACTGGCCGTCACTCGGGATGGGAATTATGTCATCAATTCCACCACACTGACCTCGACATTCTCGACCGTAAAATCCATATCATTTACACTGGGACGTGGCTATGCTCATGCTGCCATCGACGACATTATCCTGTCTGAGTATGGCGGCACGCTTAATCCTGCCATTGTGCTACTTGATCAAGTGCCCGAGGGCAAGATGAATGCCGAAGTGGAAGCCGCCCTCAATGCTGCAATTGCTGATGTTAGTGTGGACTTGGATAATGCTACCCAAGCACAAATAGCCGCACTCAGCACTGCGATTGATAATGCTAAAGCAAGTATCGCAATATATAGTGGTATTGCAAACCTAATGGAAACCTATAATAGTCGTGTCTCGACACTCGACAATGACGGACAGTCCGCATATCAGACACAAATAGCCCCTGTTTCTTTGGCTTACGACGAAGGAACTATTACCGATGGAATAGCGGAAACTACCGCTTTCGAACAGGCTTATATTGCCGCAGTAAAGGCTCAGACTACACCTGGATGCGATATGACCTATGTGGTCAGCGGTGCTGCAGGTAATGTTGTCGATGGATGGAGTATCACCCAAAACGGAACAAACGGCGACTTCCACGTCAACACGTGGAGTAGCGAAGGTCAAAGCGACGGCACAGGTATGCTCACTCCCTTCCTGGAATATTGGGTTTGGAAAGGCGATGATGGCAATATCACCCTCTCCGATGCCACTATTGCACACGAATCCATCACGGGTCTGCATGCTGGAACCTATCGAATCAGTGGCAACATCCGTGCATACGCCGAAGGGGCAGGGGTCTATCCCGAAGGCATGACACTCTTTGTTAACGATAAAACTACTAATGCTACCAGCGGTGGACGCTTCACCTTCAATGGTATGTATGGCGTATATGACAACTATTATATCGACGTGGAAGTGACCGACAACGGCATCATTGACTTTGGTATAGAACTACAAGGAGCCAACTTTAACTGGACAAGTTTCCGTGATTTCCATCTAACCTATTTGGGCAATACTGCCGCTGAAATTCTGGAACATGCAAGGCAAGATCTCCTCGCTGCTATTACTGAAGCTCAAGGTGTTTATGACTATTACGCAGGGATGACAGGTACAGAGGCATTCCTGTATGCTCCTGCAAATCATGAAGCTTTGGCCTCAGCTATAGATGCTGCACAAACCATTTATGACAACACCTCATCAACACAAGAAACCATAGAGGAAGCCATTAACAGCCTTCACAATGCTGTGAACAACCAGCAAGGTACTCAACGCAATGCTCCAATAGAAGGACGTGATTATTATGTAACTCTTTCGGGCACCGAACTCTATCTTAACCTATCACAAGGTTCCGAGAACATCATCACCATCACTGCCGATGAGGCCAGGGTTCGCCTTGTTGCCGATGCCGTCGAAGGTCGTTATTTCATTACCGATACCAACGGAAATGGGCTCTATTACCCCGATAGGAATAGCAACTGGGTGCTCGGTACCACGGAAGGCAATGGTAATGCCTGGACGGTAGTAACCAATCCCAATGGCACAATTACTTTCATGAGTACTGTCAACCAGACCATGATTAATGCTCAACGTGGATTAGGTGCAAGTGGGAGCACCGACGGAAGTAATGTGGATGGTCGTAAGCAACTGGGCGCAACCTCGGGCGGAACAGACGGACGATTCATGTACTGGCAAGTTAGCTCTGCTGCTCTCATTGGTGATGTTAATAGTGACGGCGGTATCACAATAGCCGATGTCACAGC
>JAGCVH010000069.1 GCA_017962495.1 Bacteroidaceae bacterium | reverse complement strand
GGTAGGCACATTGGGGGAGGTGATATGGGGGACGATGTTGCCTAAAAAACGATGAATGAAAATACTAAATGCTTTCTACGCGCGTTATATATAATAAGGTATAGAAGGAGATGAAGTGAAACCTCCCTTTGCCAGTTAAGAACATTGGAAACAAATAAAATAAAAGAATACTATGGATACATTGAAACCTGCAAGTGTGTTTGAGTGCTTTGCACAAGTGAACAAAGTTCCTCGTCCCTCGAAGAAGGAGGAACAGATGATAGATTTTCTACTTAACTATGGACGTTCATTAGGATTGCCCACTCGTCGCGATGAGGCGGGCAATGTTATCATAAGCAAACCCGCCACGGCAGGTATGGAGGCTCGTCCTACCGTCATTCTGCAGAGTCACATGGATATGGTGTGTGAGAAGAATGCTGACGTGGATTTTGACTTCGAGCGTGATGCCATTCAGACCTATGTGGATGGCGATTGGATGAAGGCTAAAGGTACCACGTTGGGTGCCGATGATGGCATCGGAGTTGCCATGGAAATGGCCATTTTGGCTGCAACTGACATCCAGCACGGACCATTGGAATGTGTGTTTACTCGCGATGAGGAAACAGGCTTGACAGGCGCTGAGGGCATGAAGGATGACTTCATGACGGGTCAGTATCTCATCAACCTTGATTCTGAGGACGAGGGCGAAATCTTCGTTTCTTGTGCTGGTGGTTGCCGTACCACTGCCACCTTCCACTATGAGGAGAAACAGACCCCATCTAATCAATTCTTTGTAGAATTGTGTGTGAAGGGTCTGACTGGCGGTCATTCGGGCGACGACATTGATAAGAAGCGCGCCAATGCCAATAAATTGCTCTTCCGCTTCCTTTATCAGGAACTGAAGAAGATGCCCATTCTCATAGCCGACGTACAAGCAGGAGGACTCCATAATGCAATTCCGCGTGAGGCACGTGCCACGATTGCCATTCCTGAGAGCATGAAGGAAGCGTTGCGCGTAGATTGGAACTTGTTTGCTGCCGATGTGCAAGAGGAATATCGTATCACGGAACCTTGTGCCGAGTTCCTTTTGCAGTCTGCTGAACATCGCGACATTGTTGTTGACCGCACCACAAGTCAGAACCTGATTTTTGCCGTTCAAGGCGTGTTCAATGGCATTTATGCAATGTCGCAAGACATAGCTCTTGTGGAGACCAGTACCAATTTGGCTAGCATCCACATGGTGCCAGAGAGGAAGACCATTGAAATCAACAGCAGTCAACGCAGCAGCATCTATAGCGCTCGTGTAAATGTGGCAGACACTTTCGGCGCAGTCTTCATGCTTGCGGGAGCAGACGTGGAAACGGGTGAGGGATACCCAGGCTGGAAGCCTAATCCCGATAGCCATCTGCTCAAGGTGGCAGTGGAGCAGTACAAGGGGCTCTTTGGTAAGGAACCTGTGGTGCGTGGCATTCATGCAGGTCTTGAATGCGGTCTCTTCAGCGAGAAGTATCCCCACCTCGACATGATCAGTTTTGGTCCCACCTTGCGTGGCGTGCATTCTCCCGACGAGAAACTCCTCATACCTACCGTGCAGATGGTTTGGGACCACTTGTTGGCCATATTGAGGAACATCTAAGAAAATGAGAAAATGAGAAAATGAGAGAATGAGAAGGTATGTTGAAGGATAATTTATTAGCGGATTTAAGTAAAAAGTTTGCATTGCGTATAATAAACCTGTATAAGTACATTTCTTTTGAAAAGAAGGAAGTAGTAATGTCAAAGCAGGTTTATCGGTCTGGTACAAGCATTGGGGCAAATATCGCAGAGAGTAAAAATGCCCAAAGCCCTGCTGATTTTAAGAATAAACTTTGTATAGCACTGAAAGAAGCAAATGAAACGGAGTATTGGTTGGAATTGTTATTTATGTCAGAGTACATCACTAAGGAACAATATGATTCAATCCAAAACGACCTTAACGTTATTATAGGTACTCTGGTAAAGATTATTAAAAAAATGTAAGTGCCGTGAAGCGTCTCATTCTTTTTCTCTCTCATTTTCTCATTCTCTCATTTTCTCATTTTCTCATTACCTCCTGTGATGACTATGACTCATGGACGACCAATCCGTCGGCGGTGTTGTCGATGTCGCAGGATACCGTTGCTTTTGACACAATTATTACAGGATTGGGCTCCACCACCAAGACACTTGTTGTGCGTAATCGAGGAGACAAGGGACTCCGCATCCAACGTGTTGCATTGCAAGAGGGCAATAATTCCCATTTCAGGGTTAACGTGGATGGGCAATATCTGTATGGTGGAGTAGGAGAGGACTTTGAGGTAAGACGCAAAGATAGCATTTATGTGCGTGTCGAGGTTACCCTGCCCATTGGTGATAGCGATGAGATAAACGACTACGAAGACCAACTCCTCTTCACGTTGGAGAGTGGCACCCTGCAGCGTGTTTATCTTACGGCTTCAGCTATGGACGTCATCGTTCTTCGTGCAGAAACGATTACGGAAGACCGCACACTCGATGCCACTCGTCCCTATGTGGTCTATGATTCGTTGGTGGTTGCGCATGGAGCCACGTTGACACTTGCTGAAGGCACGACGCTGATGTTCCACGATGGCACTTCGCTTCTTGTGCGAGGCAGTCTTCAAGCCAATGGTACGCTCGAACATCCTGTGACTTTCCGTGGCGACCGCACCGACCGCATGTTCCCCTACCTCCCATACGACAATACACCGAATCGCTGGGGGGGTATTCATTTCTTTGCCGAAAGCCATGACAACCGCCTTACGCAATGCGACATCCATAGTGGCGATTACGGCATTATTTGTGACAGTACTGACATAGACAATGACATTCTCCTTCCTTGGGATGATGAGCATAGGAATACCACTCCGCCTCTGTTGGTTATGGAGAATTGTATCGTGCACAACATCGGTGGACCAGGTCTTGATTTCACCCATTGTTATACGCAAGTGACGGGCACGCAGATTAGCAACACCTTTGGTCATTGTGTCTCCCTGCGTGGTGGGGCGCACACCTTCCTCCATTGCACTTTGGCACAGTTCTATCCCTTCAGTGCCAATCGCGGCGATGCACTCTCTCTTGGTGATTTTGAAGATGACATCTATCGTCATCTCTTTGGGGCCTACTTCTATAATTGCGTTATCACAGGCTATGCCGACGATGTGGTGATGGGGCATTTCACGGACAATACTGTTTCCGAGGCTCCTTTCCTCTTCCAAAACAGCCTGTTGCGCACCGTCAATCCTTCCGACAAACTACGTTTTCTATCCATCAAATACGATGTGCCAGATTCTTTGGATATTACGTCCAAAGACCACTTCACTTTGTTCGACACCCACGCTTTCCTCTATGACTTTACGCCCGACTCACTGAGTGCCATCCGTGGACTTGCCGACGCGGAATTTACCAAGCGTTGCCCCATCGATCGTCTTGGTCGCAATCGTCTTTCAGATGGACATCCCGATGCGGGTGCTTACGAAGCGCAGTTTAAGGAGTAATTGGGGTACAAATATCCCTTTTTAGTCACACTTTTGTTCGAAGTTTCCTTGCGTTGTCCTTTTTGTGCAAGGTTTCTTCGTTATTGTTTTGATATCCACAGAATTATTTGTACTTTTGTCGCGCCTACGGGCGTATTGTCTGGTAAAAATGTGACAAAAATCGCCCTGTTCGGCCCGTGAAAATGTAAGGAATTGTTTACAGAATATAAGAATTTATAAGTTTCAAACAACATAAAAACTATGAAACAACGAATACTATTTCTTCTCACATGCCTCCTCTGCACCCTCGCTCTGAAGGGGCAACCCATGACCATCAATAGTCTGTCTGACATGACGCAGGTGACGACAGTGGATGACCTAAACGGAAAACTTGCAGACTACTACTTTGTCATCGCAGATGCTACGGGCAATTTCACCATGAGCCATACCTCTCCGCTCATGATATTGGATGGGAATGTAGATAACGCACGCTACATGCGTCCACAATATCAGACGTTTACGAATCCCTTTGCGGTGGCATCTCAGGTATGGAAGATAACAAAAGATGAGAATGACCATTATGCATTCCAAAGCATTACCGATGACTACATCTTGATGAGTAGTACAACTGGTCATCAGAATTTTGTTGGTCCAGAGACTGAAGGTAATACAAAGGAATATACCATAAGCGTTTCGGCAAATATATTCAAATTTAACGCTGTAGCG
>JAGCVH010000068.1 GCA_017962495.1 Bacteroidaceae bacterium | reverse complement strand
GAGAGGTGAATGGCTCGTAAGAAAACTGTAATCTGTAATCTGTAATTTGTGTGTGTCTTCCCGCCAGATCTAAATGATGTTGTACTTTACAAAAAGTGACCATTTCATCGAACTTTTTTGGCTTTGTCCAATCCCATCTACGACCTCTCCCCAGCCCCCTGAGGGGAGAAAGAGGCTTGCAAAACACATATAAATCAAGGCAATTATACACTATTTAGACCCCGATAAATAATAAATGCAGCCAGAAATGGCTGCATTTATTTAGATTATTTGTGCCTTTCCCATTGATTATCTGTCGATGATGTCATCAAACTTCATCAAATAAGTATCGTATTGCGTCACATAAGGGTGGAATGGTTCTTTTATGGACTGTGGCATAACAAACAGTGTGTGCAACAATTCCGGAAGCATTGCAGCATCAGTGCGATAGAGATAGAAACCGCCACTAAGCGTGCCTACATCTTTGGCGATAACGGGAAAAGCTGTATTGGCGAATTTAGGTCCTATGCCTGAAACGGCAGCATTGATGGTGAGGACGATACCGCGGTCGGTCTGTTCGAAACTGACATTTGAATTTTTGCATACGAGCAACAATCCATTTCCGTCTTTATCCGTTAGCCATGCGGCATCAATGCCTTGGCGATTACCCTCGAAATAAAGGTCGCCCTGCTGCAAAGCCCAGAACCCATAGCGTCCAGCACGGAAGCGACCTGGATAGGTGGGCATTAATCCCTGTCCTATCCACTGCACGCGGTCTATCTGTTGGTCAAGCAGAAAGGCGATACCAAGTTCTGAGAGGAAGGTGTCAGTAGAATCGGGTGTCAAGGAGTAGGTGAAGCGCGTGGCATTGCTTACGCTTTCCGTCTTTATGCTCGTCTTGATACTGCCTGCACTCGTTCCGTCTGGCGACAAGGGCAGAAGGTATTTCTTTAAGCGTTTGTCTTTGACTCTCAGCATCTCTGTCATCGTCGCTTTCCTGCCAGCACGAACCATTGGTTGGCCTTGAATCCGGCTCATCACATCTGCTGTTTTCTCTGTCAGTCCTCCAAGTATTCGGTCTGTCAATTCTTTTGGATTTATCGGAATAGACTGCCGATTGAAGACACGACCTTGTGCGTCGTTAATCTCAACATTCAGTAGGCAAATCTTTTCCGTCGACAGTGCATAGTTGGCAATCGTCAATGGATAATGAACCGTAGAGTGTGGTGGGCAGTCAGGCGAGAAGGCACCCCGAGCAATTGTGTCGCGATCCTCAGAGATGGTCCAACGGAAAGTGATATTATCCTTCAGGTTCAAGAAATCAAAGCGATTGCGCACGTGAAGGCCTATTGCCGTATCTCCCTTGCCCAGTGTGATAATGCTGTCAGTGATAGACGCCTGCGCGTAGTTTCTTTGCAACTCATAGTAGTTGGGCAAAGGCGTGCGGTCGGCATAAAGCAATCCGTCAGTGCCTTTGTTGCCATTCATTTCAAAACCACCATTTGCGGAAGTATAAACCTTCTCTTCATAACCGTATTTATATTCTTCATTCATCGCTTTTTGTTCGTCGAGGGAAGGCAATGCACGCTGGGCGTTAGCATTGGGTTGTGAGGCATCAGAGGCATCCGTTTGACGAGTCAGGAATACTTCACTTCCGAACGGCATTCCCTGATCAACCCACTCCCAGACAGAGCCACCCGCAATACCTGCGGAGTGTTCGATGATGTCCCACTGGCGATCGTGGTCTTCAAACGAGATACCCAGTGTGTGGAGATACTCCGTGAAGATGATAGGACGCTCAGCCCGCTGGTAGAAGTTTGAGAGTTGAGCGGTGGTAGGGTAGTGAGGGGCGTAAATATCTGCCACTTCAGGGATTTTGTAGTCGAGACTCCGAAAGTAGCTGCCTTCCTGCGGATAGCAGATAGGGCGGGTTGGGTCGAGTTCCTCCTTCACATAATAGCCCAAACGAATGCAGATATCCGTCAGTGGGTTCTCATTGCCGAGACTCCAGATAAGCACAGATGGGTGGTTCTTATCGCGACGGATGGTGGCCTGTGCACGCTGTTGAAGCACGGGGTAGAACTCATCTTTCGACAGGTTCCTATCACCATATCCAAAAGCCACCTCGTCAATGATGTAGAATCCTAACGAGTCCGCCAGCTCATAGAACCGCGGTTCACGCGGATAGTGCGAAGTGCGGATATAGTTGACCGAAGCCTCTTTCATCAGTTTCATGTCCTTCAGGGTCAGTTCATCACTAATGACCTTAACCGTCTTTGGATCAGTAGCGTGACTTGTTACACCTCGCAACTTGATGGCTTGACCATTGAGTTTTAAGATGTTACCATCGATGGTCAGTTCGCGAAAACCAAACTTGTTCTCGAACGTCTGTAGCGTTTTGCCCTTTTGAATCAGTCTCGTTCGAAGTGTGTATAAATAAGGAGTCTCAGCTGTCCAAAGGTGTGGATTCTCTACTTTCGTACTACCTACTACTCGATGTTGTGCATCCAGTATTTCATGAGTCACCATTGTTTGTTTATCGCCATTGGCTATCTTCGTGTCGACACTCACTTCCCCTGAGTTCTTAGTCCTGATGGTAAGGTCGGAGAGATGAACCTTTGGTACGGCCATCAATGTTACATCGCGAAATATGCCGTTAGGTGCCCAATCGTCATTATAATCGAAGTCACCACCAGGGAATTGAGAGATGACCCGCATGGCCAATTCTTGTTGCGTATTTGACGTTTTCAAATAGTCGGTGATATCGAACATTGCCGTGTTATAGCCTGAACGCCAAGAGCCTACGGGTTTGCCATTAATCCATAGGTCATAGCCATAGAGGACACCATCGAAGCAAAGAATTATACGCTGTCCCTTCCATGCTTTCGGGACTGTGAACATCGTACGATAGTAACCTGTCAGTGAGTTAGGACTATCGTACTTCGGTTTACAGAAACCATATGCCTCCCAACAGCCTGGCACAGGAATCTTTCCCCATGTAGCATCCAGGGCAGGCACATTAATATCCTTACTGATGCCCTCAACGACTTTCAGACTCCAATCGCCATTAAGACTGCGCTTCATTGACGGGTCAGTCACAGGAAAAAAACCTTGGAAGGCATCTGCCACTTGTGCGTTAACCGACACGAGTCCACACATCAAAGCGATTAGCGTCGTAATCCCTCTCTTCATAGTATTAGAAATCATATAGATGTTTGGTATAGAATTATTTATCGAATGCAGTCAAACACTGCTACTTTTTCACTTAATGAGACAAAGGTAACGATTTTATTTCATATGGATAGCTTAATTAGTAATTAATTGAAATAAAGTTTATTATTGTGGCGAGATTACTGGGATAGGCTTACATCCGAGATCATAATCCATTTTTTCTGTTTCTCACTATTTCATTATTTGATGATTAGGTTCTTTGCATTGAACTATTCTATCCAATACACGTTTTTGTAAGTTAATGTGGGATTTATTTGTTATATTGATAGTAGAATGGACAAATATTATTATCTTTGCAACCAAAATGAGTGATATTATGAAAGTTAGATTGTTTATTGCAGCTACTCTTTTTTGCGGGTTTGCTACTGCACAACAGGCTATTACCCCTGAAGTGTTGAGCGAACTGGAAAAGAGCAGTAATACAACTCCTGCCGAACGAGCATTGCGGAATGCCATTCAGTCGAATGCCATCAACAAGATGGCACTGGTGGGCAACAACCAGCAGGCTCTGGACACATGGTTTTCGGTGGAAGTGGAGGGGTCGAGCCTTTCCGACCAAGCAAGTTCGGGACGCTGTTGGCTGTTTACAGGCACAAAAGTACTGCGCCAGCGTGCCATGAAGAATCTGGGTGTGGAAGGCTTCATGTTCAGTCATGTCTATTCGTTCTTCTACGACCAGTTGGAAAAGGCAAACCTGTTCCTGCAAAGCATCATCGACACGCGTAAGCAGGACATCGATTCACAACAAGTACAGTGGCTCATGCAGAACCCCATCGGCGATGGTGGAACTTACACTGGAGTGGCAGACCTGGTGACGAAGTACGGACTTGTGCCTAAGGACGTGATGCAGGAAACTTATGTGTCGAACAGCACAAGCGAGTTCAATGGCCACTTGAAGCGCAAACTGCGTGAAATAGCCATCAACCTTCGCGAAAAGAGCGAAGCTGGTGCCTCGGTAAAGCAACTCGAAGCCTATAAAGTGGAGCAGATGAAGGATGTCTACAAGATGCTCACTCTGGCCTATGGCGAACCCGTTAAGGAGTTCACTTGGGCACCCAAGGACAAGAAAGGAAAACTGCTTCGTGAACCAAAGAAGTACACACCCATGTCGTTCTACAAAGAAGTGTGTGCACCAGAGGAAGACCTGAATGCCGACTATGTGATGCTGATGAACGACCCAAGTCGCCCATATAACAAGGTGTATGAAATAGACATGGACCGCCACCTCTATGACGGACACAACTGGCTGTACGTGAATCTCGACATCGATGACCTGGCACCCATTGCTATCGCCTCGCTTCAGGACAGCGTACCCATGTATTTCTCATGCGACGTAGGCAAGCAACTCAACCGCTCGAACGGTTTGCTCGACGTGAACAACTACGACTACGGCAGTCTGTTGGGAACCACCTTCGGCATGAACAAGAAACAACGCATACAGACTCGTGACTCTGGTTCGAGCCACGCAATGACGCTTGTGGCCGTTGACCTCGATAAGGAGGGAAAACCCACAAAATGGAAGGTGGAGAACTCGTGGGGACCAACATATGGCTATTCGGGTTACCTCATCATGACTGACGAGTGGTTCCGCGAATACATGTTCCGCGTGGTGGTCAATCGTAAGTATTGCCCTCAATCGGTGCTCGACATCCTGAAGCAGAAACCCATACGCCTGCCTGCCTGGGACCCGATGTTCATGGAGGAGGAATAAAAACCACTTGAGTGGAGGTGAGCAAATAGGGAAAGAGAGATTTTTGATTATTTAAGATTAAACATAATAGGTATGGATAAGAAGATTAAGGTCGCCATCGTAGGTTATGGTAACATTGGAAAGTATGCCTTGCAAGCAGCAATCGAGGCAGACGACATCGTAGTGGCAGGCATCATTCGTCGCAATGGAATGAAGGATTGCCCACCAGAACTTATGGGTTACAAAGTGGTCACGGAAGATATGATTGACGAACTGGGACAGGTGGATGTGGCAATACTGGCAACTCCCACTCGCAGTGTCGAAGAATATGCCAAGCGCTTTCTGGCCAAGGGCATCAACACCGTCGATTCATTCGACATCCACACTCAGATAGTCGACCTCCGTCGTTCACTCGACAAGGTGGCTAAGGAACATGGAGCCGTAAGCATTATTTCTGCCGGATGGGACCCAGGGTCGGACAGCGTCGTGCGTACCCTCATGCAAAGCCTTGCTCCAAAGGGTATCACATACACTAACTTTGGTCCTGGCCGCTCAATGGGTCACAGTGTTTGTGTGCGTTCAAAGGCTGGCGTTCGCGATGCTCTTTCAATGACTATCCCTGTGGGTGAAGGCATTCATCGTCGCATGGTGTATGTGGAACTGGAAGAGGGTGCAAACCTCGAAGAGGTGACAAAGGCCATCAAGACCGACCCCTATTTCGCTAACGATGAAACTCATGTGTTCCAAGTCGATAGCGTGGACGAACTGAATGATGTTGGACATGGCGTGAACCTCGTACGCAAAGGCGTGAGTGGTCAGACCCACAACCAGCTCTTCGAGTTCAACATGAAGATTAACAACCCTGCCCTCACGGCTCAGGTGCTCATCAATGTTGCACGTGCCTCCATGCGCCAGCAACCAGGTTGTTACACCATGATTGAGATTCCCGTAATCGATTATCTACCAGGTAATCGCGAAGAAATTATCCGACATTTGGTATAAATACCTAATAGTAATTTTTTAAGGCCTAATTCTTATAAATCAAAGAGTTAGGCCTTTCTTTTTATCCATTATTCTTCGAGTTATTTAGTCAAAATCAGCCTTCTTCTTGGTCGCGCGCTTGCACGTATGAAAATTTCTTTGTATTTTTGCCGACATATCATAATGAAAAACGCAAAAAATAAATAAAAAACTATGCAAAAACGAATTGAAAACCTGCAATTATGGTTATTGCGTGTTACTTTTGCAATAACCATGTTTGTTGCGCCCAATTGGGCTCAAAAGGCTATCGCCAGTAATGCGCCTGAAGACGCTTATCGTTACACCGTCATGCTGAGTGGTATGAGACAGATGACTCTGGACATGCCCGTCTATGATGAGGACGGTTACGACAGTTGGATTGACAAAGGCTATGTCTACATTACCTGCGACGGTAAGCAGGAAATACTCTTTTATTACAAGTCATGGGAAAAAAGTGGCTCGCACCCCTCTGCCAAGTTCTACAAGGGTGTGGACGGAACAATGGTGCTAAAACGTGACCGCGACTACAGCAGCATCAATGTCACCACCTCGGAAAAAGAGGCAACCATTCCCATCATTTCGGGTACAGACTATGCCATCATTCACCTCGTTTGGAACATCCCCGCTGCGTATCGAGGCAAGACCGTCACCATCTCGTGGAGCATCCACAAGACTGGTAATGGTCCCATTGGCCCTGCTGGCGAGAGTTCAAAGAACATCGGCATTTCGTCCAGTGAATGGCAGATTCCCAATGCTCCCGACTTGGTGACACCCGAGGTAATGGATCCCGTATTAAGTTATGATGCTAGTCATATAGGTACGATGATGCTCTTTTACAACATTGCTACCAACAACGTGAAGCGAATTACAGGTTTCTGGAAAGAGGTAAATGGCATTATGTATAATGACCGCAGCATCGATCTGGGTAAAAATGGTTCAGGATTCGCCTACTTACCTGCCGACCGTTGTATTAAGGACTTTTATGTACAAGCTACCTACATCGACTCGGAAGACGCTGAACAGACGACAGAATCGGAACGCATCGACTTGCCCACATTGCACCAGCCACAAACCGTTACAGCACAATTGAAGGAAGACGGCAAGGTCGTCATTTCGTGGAAGATAAATCACACCACTTGGAACGACATTTCACCCAACGATATGTGGGAATTGCAACGCAATACATCGGAACGACCTGATGCCAGCAGCTCATACTGGCGAACTCTCGACATGATTAACTTTACGCCGGGCATAGAAGAATATACCTATACTGACGAGAGCATGCTCGCCGACTATAAGGGCCAAGATGTCTATTACCGTGTTCGACGCGTAGGTTCATCAGCATGGAACTGGGGACCTGGAAGTGGCTATGCAATGACAAAATTGCCTGCCACGCTCATGCTACCTTATTTCTCCTCGGCAAGTGTACAACGCGCAGGGGAGTGGAACGACACACAGCATAATATAGACCTCCAGTTTGCTTTGGGTGGATTGTATTCTAGTTCCACCCAAGTAAAGGGTGTGAGATTCGCACCAGGTGTCTTGGGTGCATCGGCAACTAATGCCGATTACGAACTGCCCGTTGACCAACAGGGTCGCATCGTACTGCGTAATGCTGCAGACTGGGAAGCATTAGTAGCGTTAGTGACAAGTGATTATAGAAGAAATTACAATATCATCATGGCTAATGACATAGACTTAGGTAACAGTCATTCCATGCTTGGTAAGGAAAACAACAACTATTTTCTTGGAACATTCGATGGCAATGGCCATACACTCACCATCAACTATGACAGTGTAAGCGTGGAAGGAGCGGCTCCTTTCAGCTATATACGCGGTGGTACCACTATCCGAAATTTACATGTATCCGGTCTTGTACGTTCCACCAAAAAGTTTGCCAGTGGCTTGATTGGTAAAGTAGATAATAATATAAGTGCAGAGACTGTAACCATCGAAAACTGCCGTGTATCTGTCTCCGTTGCCAGCACTATCGATGGCGATGCCTCAAATGGTGGTTTCATTGGATTTTCACAATGTAGTTTTAAAATCACCGATTGCCTGTTCGACGGTCAGTTGCTTGGCGAATTGAGCCATAGCACGGGTGGATATATCGGAGCCTTTGCTGAAGAGAAATACGGAGTATTCACCAACTGTCTGTTTGCACCAACCGAACTTGGAACCAAAATAGATGACTGTCGTACCTTCGTTCGTGAAGCCCAAATGCATAATGTGGAATTCAACAACTGCTACTACATCACTCCTTACGACGGACGCAAATATGACAGCGAGGGACGGTTTGTTATTTACAACAACGAGGACTGGGAAGCATTCGTAACAAAAGTGGATAATTCCGCATCATCGGCAGTCGATGCTATTTTGGCCGCCGATGTAAGCATCACTAAGCCAGTAGGTACCACCAAAGGCTATTATTGTGGTACTTTCTACGGCAACGGACACACACTGACCGTGGATATTACGGGTGAGGAATTTACAGCACCATTCGGCATAATAAAGAATGCCACCATTCGTGACTTGAATGTCAAGGGAACAGTTACCGGTGGCAGACACTCTTCAGGACTCGTGGGTAATTGCGTACAGACGGGTACTGAAAATCGCATAGAGAATTGTCATGTTTCCACCAATGTCATAACCTCCGACCGCTATGCAGGAGGTATCATTGGTCATGGACATTCGGTTAAGAACAACATTATCAACTGTTTGTTCGACGGCTCTATCACTGCCACTGAGTTCAATACTACCTCATATGCCGGTGCTTTTATGGGTTGGGAAGATGGTGGAACATCCAATAATGTATATAATAATTTGGAAAACGCCAACTATTACCAGTTCAACCATACGGGTCTAAACTATAACGCAAAAAACGGTGGAACGGTATGGGGAGGTTCAAATAACTACCACTTCAAGAATTGGGGCGAAGGCAACAAAGCCGAAAGTCTCAGTGCTACGGAACTTGCTTCTAGACTGGGAGCTTCTAACTGGCTGGTCAGCGGCAACATCGCGCTACCCAAGCAAACCGTATCGCAAGTAGGTCAGGGTTTCAGTGCCAGCGATCTTTCTGTGGCCGCACTGGACAGTA
Organism: Bacteroidaceae bacterium; assembly: GCA_017962495.1. Lineage (GTDB taxonomy): Bacteria > Bacteroidota > Bacteroidia > Bacteroidales > Bacteroidaceae > Physcousia. Next base: position 27,854 of record JAGCVH010000068.1, on the reverse strand, counting down.
TCTTAGGCAACGGATGGCAACAGATGGGTAACTTGGTAACCCCCGTGATGCAAACCTCCACAGAAACAGAACACCAAAGTATCGTATGGGACGAGCGTGCCAAGGTGGAACTCAACATCGACAAGATGGTAGAAAACGAGGTGCGTTACAAGGAACAATACAGCATTTCAGAGGAAGAATTGCTCAACCGACAAGTGCAAATGAATCTCTGCACTTCTTGTGTCGATCATAACTTCCGCCTTATTGTAGACAAGGGTGAATCGAAACTGCCTCTGTTCTCCACCGATACCTTAGGCTTCAGTGTCAAAAAGAAGGAGGTTGGCGAACTGGCACGATATGAGTTCAACAATAATGTTCAACTTGGCGAAGTCAAGGCCGATACATTACAACAAGGCGTCTTACTCAAGTGGGGAATAACTAGTGGTGTGGCCGACTATTTCCGCATCATACGCGCTGATAAGATGAAGCCAGAAAAAGTGGATACTCTGGAAAATAACTATATTCAAACCGCTTACCTTGACCAGACCGCTAAGGTGCAACATGATTACATCTACACCATAGAGGGTGTAACCCAGTGCGAGGGTGACCATGTGAGCACCGGCACCACTACCGGATGCCGCATTCCAACAGGAACCGTGCGAGGTTATGTGCGACTGTCCAACGGTACAGGTTTACCCAACGTTGAGGTGACAGCCACACCTAAGGGAAATATCCTAAATGCTATAACAAAGACCGTAAAGACCGATGAGTCGGGATTCTTCGAGATTAGTGGCCTCGTTTATCAAATAAAAGGTGTATACGACATTTCCGCCGATGGTATAAAAGACTCCTATGACGTAACCTTCAACGAAGACTACAATCTTTTTACTGACGTGACCTTCTACGAGGAAACCTACTACACTTTCTCAGGTTATGTGCTCTACGAGGGTTCGAGCATCCCAGTAGGTGGTGTGAAGTTCTTGCGAGATGGGGAACCCGTTATCAACTCTGCAGGAAAAGAAGTAACCACAACCCCACAAGGTGCTTTTGAGATAAGTGTACCTGGTGGAAGTCACACCATTCAGGTAGTGAAGGAGGGGCACGTGTTCGAAAACGATGGTTTCTACATCGACCTTGATAAGGAGGAAGGCGACAATCGTAAACACAATTGGGAGAAAGATATCAACAACATCTACCTTTGGGATAAAACAAAGGTCTATCTGCAAGGACGCGTAGTTGGAGGTAACGACCAAGGCTACCTGCCCTTGGGAGAGTCTCTTTCAAAGAATAATCTGGGTGAAGACGTTACCATTATTATGGAACTGGAAGGCGACAACACCTCGTGGCTCGTACGCGACCAACTCGATCCTACCATAACGACACGCACCAACAAATATGGTCACGGACTGGACAGTAAGGACACTACAGAAGTAATTGCCTCACGACATCAGCTCAAGATTCATCCCGATATGACAACTGGCGAATACCGCATTCCACTCTATCCTGTGAAATACAAGGTGACGGAAATCTATGCCAAGGGCTACAGTACACTATTCCAGACAGGGATGGTGAGTGAGACTGTGAACTTAAGCGACCTGACCAATGGGCAGATAGGCACATACTCACGCATCTATCACACAGCTCCAACGCTCAAAGTGAAGCAGAGACAAGACGAAATAAATGACAGCTATTTTGGCATAAGCAAATACACGTCAAGAGACATTGCCGGCAACAATGTTGAAATCAAGTTGTGGCAAAATGGTAAATATTCCTTAGGCTATCCTGTATTTATGAGCGGCATCGACGTGCCATTATGGATAGAAGCCTGTGAGGAGTATTATTGGAACAACAGTCCATTAGCAGAGAGAAAAGATATTGTGAGATTACACGGTGGTAAGGTGATTGCTAAAAATGGGTTGGTAAGTACCGACACGACCGACGAAATAGAACTTAACGAAGCGGGAGGTGCCAGTTACATCTTCAAGCCACGGAACACCACCTTCACACAGGAAAACGATATGGCCCTGCGCAAACTGAACTTCACACTGGAATACGATAGTTGCTACTATGATATGCAACCACTCGAAGGTTATATCATGGCCGCTTCGGAAGTGCCACAGGGCCGTCGCATTGTGGCAGGCGAGAATGCTCATCTCGTGGATATCCTGCGTGACCCCCCAGGCAGTGGAAGTTCGGCCTACATAGAAGAAGGATCTAAACTCAGTTATAGTTATACAGCCGATATCAAAGCCGTCGCGGGAGTTAATCTTGACTTAGGTTTGGGAAAAGGCAATGATTATTTTATGGGTCTCTGGTTTGGTGAGGGACATGGCGATGTGACGGGTGCTATCAACTCTACTACCAACTACGGGAGCGTGACTTTGAATGCCGTAGTAGGCTATTACAACGATTGGACATATAACTATGAAATTACTACCAACGAACGCATAGAAACAAGTAGCGAATCGTATGGCAAGGGTTCGAAAATCGGTGCCAACGCCGACCTCTATATCGGCTTTGCCGACAACATCATTATGGAAGATGGCATAGCTGTCTATCCCGTGGACAGCAAAACGCTATCCTACCTAACCCCACGCGAAAGCAACACTGTGAAAGTCAACGGTTACGACTTTGATGTGAAAGGTACAGTGAAAATTCTCGCTCGTGGCTATGACGAGGGGAAGGGGGACTCCATATATCTCATCCGCAATGAAGTGATGAAAGTAAGTTCCAGCCCTAAAGCCTCATTCATCTATTCACAGGAACACATCCTAAATGACATTATACCCACATTGTTGCGCTCGCGTGCAGCACTTCTAAAACCCACTATGGCCGCTGCTGAGGCACAAAAACTGGCAAACGATACGAAAAAAACCGTGTATGTAAGCAAAGTAGGTATCGATGATTCGAAGTTTGGATATGATTACGACGTGTATTATCCAGCAGAAGGAAAAGGTACAAAAACCAACGAAGTGCAGAATCTGAACAACCGTATTGCGCAATGGGCAGGATTCATAGCTGCTAATGAAAAAGAAAAAATGGAAGCCAAAAAACTGATGAAACGTTATGACTTCGATGGTTTGGCCAGTATCTCCTACAGCGAATCTATGTCTGCGGAAAGGACAGAACATCGGTACATACAGATACCTGGCATCTCACTTAGTGGAGATGGTGCAACGCCAGTAAGCGGACAAAAGGATGCAAATCCACATTATTTGGATAGTGGCGGTGAGGATCCTTATATGACAGGTGTAGAATTTGTCGCTGGTGGTGTCTTTGTTCAACTAAAAGTTATGCCCGTCGCACAGTTTGACTTTAATTATAACAACGGTCAAGAAGAAAATCGTTCGAAAGGAACAGGATTCACCTTGAAGTGTTCGTCCCGCTCCAATCTTAGCGTGGCTGTCTATTACACAGAAACTTTGTCGGAAGACAGCATCAAGGCACTTGACAAACTCGGGACAGTAGGTAGATACTATAAGTTTACCGACGAAACAATGAAGAATATTTATAGTCCTACTTTAGGTCCAGACAACCAATTGTCCTGGCTGACAAATGACAAGCGGACACGCTACCGTAACTTTGTCTTCCGCACTGAGGGCGGTGCCACAGAATCGCCTTGGGAAGACGAACGTCGCACTATTTTCCACAATGCGGGTCAAAATATATTAGACCAGAAGACCTTGCAGATAGACAAACTACGCATTTGGGCCGACAAGCAAAGTGTGTCGAATGTGCCCTTGGGTGAACCCGCACGCTTCACCATCTACATGACCAACGAGGGCGAAATGCCTGCTTCTGTGACGAAGACACTTAAGATTTATGCCGAGGATGCTATGAATCCAAAGGGTGCCCGTATTGTGGTAAATGGTGTTCCTATCACAGGTTCGGGTTTCGATATATGGCTAGAACCAAACACCATCATGGAAAAAGTGGTTGAGATATATGCTAACGAGGAATATGATTATGAGGATATAGGCCTTTGCATCATCAACGAAAACGACATAGAGAATGTGCAGACGGTAACACTCTCTGCTCATTTCGTACCATCGGCTGGCAAGATTAATATCTCGTCACCGGGTGACAAGTGGGTAATGAACACCGATTCTTACTTTGACAGCGATCGGCAGGCTTATTCCATGCCCGTACACATCGATGGTTTCGATGTGAACTTCCGCAACTTCGACCACATCGAACTACAATACAAACTCTCCACTCAAGGCGAAAAGGAATGGGTAAACGTATGTTCTTTCTATCGTAATAATGAGGAAGGCAAACAACTGATGGATCAAGCATCGGGCGAACGCAAACTGATGGACCACGACGGTTACATTGACGTAGATTTCTATGGTGAGGTAGATCCAATAGAACAACGATACGACATCCGCGCCGTAGCCTACTGTCGTCACGGAAATGGCTATCTCACCAGTTCATCGAACGTACTTTCGGGTATCAAAGATACGCGTCGTCCACAACCCTTCGGCACACCACAACCCGCCAACGGCATTCTGGGCATTGGTGACGACATCAAGATAGCCTTCTCCGAACCCATTGCTGGAAACTATCTGTCACCTATCAACAATTTCCAAGTATTGGGCTTGACCAATAGCAGTAACATCTCACTTTCCACCGCCCTTCACTTTAATGGTAAGAGTATGGCTAAAAGTCAGGCTGCACGCAATTTGGCGGCTAAAGACTTCACGCTCGATGTCATGATTAATCCAGAGAAGACGGATAAGGAAATGGTTGTACTCACACATGGAACCAACGAACACAATATGGTACTAGGTCTCACACCCGACCGCCATCTGATGGCCACCATCGAAGGGCACACTATGGTAAGTGACTCTATCGTCAAGTTCGATGGTCTGCAACAGGTGGCTTACGTTGTCGATAACATAGGCGAGAAGAGCACCAAAGTTACCTTCTATAAGGGCAATACAAAGATTGGCGAAGGCGAGTTCCCAGATATGTATTACGGAAAGGGTAACCTCTGTGTGGGTTACGACCCATTCCGTTATCCTGATAATTATAATTTCGTAGGTGATATGTTGGAAATGCGCCTATGGAACAAGGCTATGAGTAAGTCGGAATTAGGAAACTACGCACAGAAGCGACTGACTGGTTACGAACTGGGTCTACTCGACAACTATCCCATGAACGAAGGTAAGGGTACCTACACATACGACAAAGCCGTGGGTGGCAACGATCTATTCCTTTATGGAACCAATTGGAAAGTACCCGATGGCATCAGTATGAAACTCGATGGCAAGAAGGGTATTAAGTTAGAACCTAGACTTTTCAAACGCGAAGAATACCAAGACTACACGATGATGTTCTGGTTCCGCACTAATGATGAAGCTGGTACTCTCATTGCTAACGGACCAGCCCTAAACGAACCTGACTATAAAGATCACTTCAACATCGGTTTGAGTTTGGGTAAACTCTTCTTCCGTTCCGGTGGACAACAGATTGATACTGATGACTTCTATGCCGATGGTTCATGGCATCATGTAGCAGTGACTGTCAATCGTTCACGTAACGTGGGTAACCTCTATGTCGACCAAACACTGAAGCAGACCTTCCCTGTCGACACACTGGGAGGCATCAATAGTAACAATCTCGCTTTGGGTGCCACCTACACGGACGCCCATACTCCTACAGATCAATTGGAAGGAAACATCGACGAGCTGTCTATCTACGAAATGGTATTGCCTGAGAACATGCTGAAGAACTATTCCAACATCACTCCTTATGGTAATGAGATGGGACTCTTGGCTTATCTGCCCTTCAGTCGTTCAGAGTTACAGAGTGACAACTCACAGCGTCTGATGCCAACGGGTATAAGTCTGAAGAAATACAAAGATAATCACGGCAATATCGTAGAATCGCGACGCGATACTCTTATTAGCCAAGACGTCATTACAGCCAATGCCGACCGCACCAACTACGCTCCAATGAAGAACATTGGAAACTTGGAAAACATCAAGTTCTCTTATGTTGCCGACGGAAAGGATTTGCTCATCAATCTGGACGTACCTGATTATCAGATTGAGAAGAACAACGTCTTCCTGACCGTCAAAGAGGTAGCTGACCTGCAAGGTAACCTGATGGCTTCGCCCATCGTTATGGACCTCTATGTATATCGCAATCCACTCCGATGGACTGTGAAGCGTAAGTCTGTCGAAGCTATGTATGGTGATGGAGCTACAGTTGAACTCACCATCGAGAACCTGAGTGGTAAGTCGCAAAGCTACACACTCGAGGGTCTGCCCATGTGGATTACAGCCTCTCAGAACAGTGGTGTCATTGGAGCCTTGAGCGAGGAACAAGTGACACTCACCATTTCGCCTTACATCAACGTAGGAACCTTCGATGAAATCATTACTATTGTAGGCGAGAACGGTATGACAGAACCCTTGCCACTGACTATCCGCATCCGAGGCGAAGAACCCAACTGGGTAGTAAGCAATGAGATGAAGGACGGCAACTTGATGATGCATATAGTTGCTCAGGTAATGATTGATGGGGCAATTGCCCATAATCCAGAGGACATCCTGACCGTCTTCGGACCTGGTCACGAGGTAATGGGAACAGCTCACATCGATGTTGACAATACTGCCAATGCAAACGATGCACGAGCCTATCTGAATGTTTACTACAAGACTAATCCGAAAGAACCCATCCCCTTGCACTTCGAGTTCTACAACAGTGAGACAGGACGCATCTCCGTCCTGAAACCACAGGGAACCTGGGTAGGCGACGTATGGGAAGAAGCAGACACCATATACTTCGAACCGGATGCAGTCTTAGGTAGTAGCAGAATGCCTGTCATACTGGAAGAGACAAATGAGTATGTGCAATCACTGAAACTCAAGAAGGGTTGGAACTGGTTGTCGTTCTATGTAGAACCTCGTGAGGCCACCATCAGTGAACTTCTCGAAGGTGCTGCTGTTTGGGAGGTAGGCGACGGATTGGAGGCTATCAACGCACGCGGAAAGGCCTTCCTGTTTACCTACAAGGCTAAGCCCAATCCTGATGACGAGAATTCCGAACTCTACTATTGGAACAAGGGTGACACACGCATCACACTCGACCCATGTCTGATGTATCGTTTCTATGTTCGTAACGAGAAGACTGCATACCTATCTGGTTTTGAAGTATCATATCCCATTACCGTTCGCAATGGTTGGAATCGTATTGGATACATTTCGTCACTCAACCTACCTATATCAACGGCATTGGCTGATTACACCGATGAAGGAACGGAAGGAGACATGATTAAGTCGCAGAGCGAGTTTGCCGTTCTTAATATTGACAATCAGAACAATCGCTATTGGAAGGGTTCGCTTAAGTATCTGCGTTCTGGCGAAGGCTACATGATCCATCACAAGGGCGCTTCGGAAATAACCTTCTCTTATCCCTATTACAACAAGTCGCGCTACAACTCAGGTTTGCAAGGCTCGAAACAGACGCCTCCACTCTTCTGGAACAATACAGGTTCGTCAATGAACGTTATTGCTCAGGTCGAAGGTGTTGAACTGGAGGAGGGCGATCGCTTGGTTGCATACATGGGAGCAGAGGCCGTAGGTATAGCAGAAGTAGGTGACGACGGTTTGTTCTTCCTCACCATCGGACAGGGCAATACCGAACGCATCAACTTCACTATCGAACACGACGGCGAGATTGTGGCCACCACAGCTCAGTCGATGCCTTATATCGACAACAGCCTATCGGGTTCACTCGACAAACCCACTGTTATCAACTTCACTGAGTCCGATGGTATAGAAGGCGAAGGATGGTACACGGTTAGTGGCATCAAGTTGAGTGGTAAGCCCAATGGCAAGGGAGTATTCATCCACAACGGACAAAAGGTAACGATTAAGTAAGTTCAAATCAGAATAAGTAGAAAAATGAACACTATTCTAAAGACAATAGCAGGCGTGGCTATGATGGCCACCCTGCTCCTCACCGTAAGTTGTAAGGACGACAAGGAATCGAATCCCTATCTGACGAAAGGCAATGATTCGCGTCCTGCGTGGGAAGCAGAGGAACCCAATTATCTGGAATTCGAACACACGATGGCTGTAGACTTGAATCTTCAAGACATCCTGCTACCTTATGTGTCGGACGACGATCTCATGTGCGCCACCATTAACAATAAGGTTCGAGCCGTATCCACCCTCGATCGTTCGGGCGGACAAGTATCCTTCCCGATGGTTATTGCTGGCAATAGTGGAGATGGGAAAGTCAGTCTTCACTACTACTGCAGTCGTCTGAGTCGTATCTACACACTGAACGATTGGATGAATTTCACACCCAGTCTCTCACCCACATCCGACGGCATTTCCTACATTGTTAATTTCATACCGCAATGAAACGCTTAGCCTTTCTCATTTTCTTCTCTCAGTTCTTCATCCTAAGTTTGTTTGCCGATGATATTATTATCAGCACAGCCCGAGAACTGATAGACATTCAGCAAAAGGTGAACGAGGGAACCGACTTTTCGGGTTCAACGATTCGTCTGACTAATGACATCAACCTGGAAGACATCGACTGGATTCCCATAGGCACTGAGGCTCGTCCATTCCGAGGCTCTTTCGACGGAGGAGGACATTGGATTCACAACCTCACCGTCAATGTCATTGGAGGCACACATGCAGGTCTCTTCGGTTATATAGGCGCAGGAGGTAAGGTTCAGCGATTAGGCATCAATGCTGGTGTCGTCTGCGTTAGAGAAAAAGCAAACCCTGATTACGCTTGCTATGCAGGTGCCATTGCTGCCTTTTCCAGAGGAACCATCAGTCAGTGTGCTAATCTTGCCACCATATATGGCAATCAGACACAAGCCAACGTGGGCGGAATCGTGGGTGAACTCGATACCGATGGCATTGTGGAGGATTGTTACAACTGGGGTAGGCTCTATACCTCAAAGGGCGATGAGAGCGACGATAACTATCTCGGCGGTATTGCAGGAGTGAGTGACGGCCAAATTCATCGTGTTTATGTTGAGGCTTCCATTGAAGGCAATACTATTGTTAACTCTGGTGGAATTGTAGCTGATGTAGCCTTTAATTCCGAAGTAGAGAATGCCTACTATCAAGGCAATATCGGAGGCGATCCCTATTTCTACTATGAGAACAGAAGCATGAAAGGTTTCCACCTCGATGGGAAGTTGAATCGCCGAGGAGATTACAGCATCTGGAGTTTTGCCGAGGCTCGTCTGCCCTTGCTCACTGGTATGCCCGAATTACTCAAGGGCGATGTCAACATGGATGGACAAGTCAGCATCGCTGATGTCACTGCCCTCGTCAACATCATTCTTGGCAAAGACAACGTCGTGCCTTATCAGTACGACCATGTAGTGGCAAACGTCAATGGGGACAATACTATTTCGATTGCCGACGTGACAGCGCTCGTCAACATCATCTTGGGTAGGGAATAGGACGCAGACAAGAGTTTTCTGAGTAATAATCAAGTGTTTGTTCAGGAAGATGACGTTTATTACTTTGTGTGAATCATAAATCTATTAACCATTCATTGGAATGAAAAAGGTATTGATATTACTCGCTTTCGTGTTAACCTTCAACACGATGCATGCTCGGCAAGATAGTTTGTCGTTAGGTAGAAAACGCGTAGCTGTCGTGCTTAGTGGAGGTGGGGCAAAAGGTATGGCCCATATTGGCGTGTTGAAAATACTGGAGCAGGCAGGCATTCCCATTGACATCGTTACAGGAACGTCGATGGGTAGCATTATTGGTGGACTTTATGCCATCGGATACAACGCTACTGCTCTCGACTCTGTGGCAAGGGCTCAGGACTGGAGTTATGTCATTAGCGACAAGGAAGACCTGCGCAATCAGAGTTTGAGAGACCGACTCAGGGAGTACACCTACATATTCACCACAGGCCTCACATTCGGCAAGCGGGATATGAACGCAGGAGGACTTATCAAGGGAAAGAATCTCGCCGAACTGTTCCAGCAACTCTGTACGGGCTATACCGATTCTTTGGATTTCTCCAAGGACTTGCCCATCCCCTTTGCTTGTGTTGCTACAGACATCATAGACAATAGTGAGGTCGATTTCCATAGCGGACGCTTACCCCAGGCAATGCGTTCTTCTATGTCCATCCCTGGGGCTTTCTCACCCGTCAGAATGGGCGAAAAGGTGCTGGTGGACGGTGGTCTTAAGAACAACTATCCTGCAGACATAGCCCGTGAGATGGGTGCTGAAATCATCATTGGCGTAACCGTGCAGGGCGACCCAAAAGTGGCCGAACAGATGGGAGGAACCATGAGCATCATCAGCCAGATAGTCGATGTGAACTGTAAGAATAAGTTAGAAGAGAATCTTGCCATCACTGACTTGCACATGCGAGTAGACACGAAGGGCTATGGGTCTGCCAGCTTCTCGGCTTCGGCTATCGATACCCTCATTCGTCGTGGAGAGGAAGAAGCCATGCGACACTGGGACGAAATCATCGCACTGAAACAACGCATCGGCATAGACGATTCTTTCCGACCCACCATACTACAACCCCTCCGACCAATGGTCATGAAGGAGAAGCATTACGTGACGGGGTACACCTTCGAGAACATGACCCCTCAGGACGAACGCTTCCTCCGTCAGAAGTTCCATTTGAGGACGAAGGATGGAGAGAACAAAAGCGCTAAAAACGACAGCATCGACGCTAAGTTGGCACAACAGATTACCACTTGCATGCGCATCGACCTATTCTACCAAACGGCCGAATGCCATTTTGTGCCTGATGGTGAAGGCGTTCGCGTCATCATCTCGGCAGGTGACCGCAAAACCATACAACTTCATGCCGGCGTGCGTTACGATACTGAGGAACACGCCTCTGTGCAACTGAGTGCCGACTTCCCATTCCCCACCAAAGTCCCCATGAGTTCCAACCTGACCGTGCGATTAGGTAAGCGACTTATGGCAAATGCCGTCTGGACATTCCACCCGCGTAGTTTCACTCGTCCCACTCTCTCATACACCTATCGCCGAAACGATGTTGATGCCTATATCAAAGGCGACCACGACTACAGCGTGCTTTATAATCAGCATCAGGCAGAGATTGTTCCCATCAATCACAACATACGCAACTTCAACTTCCAGGCAGTTGTGCGTTGGGACTATATACACTATCGCGACAGATTGATATCAGACAAGGCCAATAACATAGTTCCGCTCAAAAACGACCACTATTTCAGCTATCGAGCCCGACTCACTTACAATAGCGAGAACAACTGGGTATTCCCCACACGAGGAGCCAGGTTCAAAGCCGAATATGCCTATATTACTGACAATTTCAGTAAGCTCGACGGCGAGTCAGGAATGAATGATATCAGTGCCCATTGGCGTATGTCGTTCACCTTTGGCAAGCGCTTTACCCTGCAACCTATGCTTTACGGACGTATCATCGTAAGCGATGTCGTCCTCCCCATCTTCGGAAGCATCATTGGAGGAGAATGGTTCGGGCACTATGTAGAGCAACAAATGCCTTTCGCAGGCATAGGCAACATGGAGTACGTGAGGAAGAACTTCCTTGCCGCACAATTGCAAGCCCAGCAACGAATAGCCTCCAACCACTACATCCTATTGCGCGTTGCAACTGGTCAGCACTCCGACAAACTCAAGGAAATATTTGATCACAGCACGCTCATTGGTGGACAGATAGCCTACTACTACAATACCATCATCGGTCCTCTCGGAGCTACACTCGGCTATAGCAATCACACGAAGAAGCCACACTTCTTCCTGAACCTCGGATACGAATTCTAAGCAATAAGGACAAGCATAGGTTCGAGCATCATCGAATATAGGTTCGAAGGCAATCGAACCTATGTTCGAGACGCATCGCACCTAAGGTGCAAATCCGGAAGGCATAGGAACGATTTCAACAAGGTATATTAGATAGCACAATCGTCTAATATACCTTATTTATATATATAGGAGAGCATTGCAAAAAATCGTTACGCAGGACGAAAAGAAATTAAAGTTTCTTAAATCCGTAAGCCTAAGCGTACAACAAACAAAAATATTACTTACCTTTGCCTGCGTGAAAAACGTGTGGTTCATACTATTAATTTTCCTACCCCTCTCCCTATGGGCTCAAGACGAAAAGGAGATGGAAGACCCGGGTATGGATATCCTTGAATTTAAGGATGCAGAATTTAAGAATGCACGTAACCAAACCTGGTACTGGGCAGGACGCAATTATGTTTTTCAAGGCGATACTTTATGGACCATCCTCATGCCTGAGATGCCTGTCTATCAGCCCCTTATCTTCAAAAGCAAGAAACAGCAACAGAAATACAACAGGCTTGTGTATAACGTGAAGAAAGTCCTTCCACTGGCTCAGCAAGCCAATGCCATGATTCAGGAGACCTATAAGGTGATGGAGCAATTGCCTGACAAGAAAGCCAAGCAAGAGCATGTGAAACAGATAGAGAAGGAGATAATGAAGACCTACAAGCCTGAGATGAAGAAACTTACCTATGCGCAAGGCAAACTCCTAATCAAGCTTGTCGATCGCGAATGTAACCAGTCGGGTTACGAGGTAGTTAAGGCTTTCATGGGACCTGCCCGCGCTACATTCTATCAGGTCTTTGCCTGGACCTTCAAAGCCAGTCTTAAGAAGGAATACGATCCTGAAGGCGACGATCGCCTAACGGAACGCGTAGTGCGACAAGTGGAGGCGGGAATTTTATAGAGTTGAGAGTTGATAGTTTATAGGTGATAGTTTAGGACTTTTTAATAAAAGGCCGGAGTGTGCCTATAAACAGGAAGAGTAGGGCACAGTAATAGGTGGTCATGATGTAAAGCGAAGCATAATTGACGTGCGATGTGAATTTGTTCCATGAAAGAATGAAGTCCGAAATGAGGAACAAAAAGGCACCAAGAGCAGTAATATAGGGAAGAATCCGTCTTTCGCCTTTTTCTGATAAGGCTCGAACAAGGCTTGTCCACAATGTGCCGCAAAGCAAAAGGGCATAGACAATGCAACCTATGCGAATGGGTAAATCGCGTATTGCAGGTATTACCTTTATTCCAGCAATAATGAGTGGGATTAGACAAAGCAATGTGCTTATAGTCAGAGCGACTCGAGTGATTTTCGATTGCCGGATATCCCTAACGAACTGACAAATGAAAAAGAGGTGAGCAATGGCGAAGCCTCCCATCTGTCCTTCAAAACTCCCAATCACACCCATAGCATCGCCTACGGCACAAAAGAAGAAAGCAAGCGTCATCAGGCGAGGAAACAAGCCTATGCCTCCAATGGCAAGTATCGTTGCAGGCAAGGCAAGCCGCATGGCAAACAGCATGTTTCCTGCGTCCGACCCCCATAAAGGAAAGAAGAACCAGAGCGCAGACAATAGAAAAATGACAATTACTATTAAAGCTTTATTCTTCGCCATATCCATCTGGGAATCAATCGCCAAAGGCCTGTCAATATTCGATAACGCCAATCTATAACGCGAACATGCTTTTTAGCATTGATGGACCTAATTATCTCTTTTGCCACACTTTCGGGTTTCAGCATCATAGGATAATGAAAATCGCCACTCAACAAAGCCGTATCCACAAAGCCTGGCCGGATGTCAGTGAAGCGAATCTTCAGTCCTCTCGCATTAGCCTGTTGTTCCAATGCCTCCAGATAAGTGGCTTGCATCGCTTTAGAGGCGGAGTAGGCTGGGGCAGGTCCAAGTCCTTTTGTTCCGGCTATCGACGTGATGGCAGCTATGTGACCTTCGCCTCGTTCGGCAAAATAGCGATAAGCCTCGCCAATCATCCTTGTAAACCCGACTGTATTGGTTTGCATGATCGACAACTCAATTTCTTCCTCTAACTCACGATTTTGCTTTCCTATACCTGAAGCATAGAAGAAGAGGTCCATTCCTCCCATCCTTTCTATCAGCTTCCTAAGTCTTTGAGTAGCATCCGCTTGCGTAACATCTATCGCCTCTATTTCCACATTGCCAAATTCCTGCAACAACTCCACTCTGCGTGCAGCAACTCCAACCTTCCAACCTTCCTTTATCAGCAACCTCGCCACCTCTTTCCCTATCCCAGACGAAGCCCCAATAACTATAGCGCGCTTATTCATCATTGTCTTTCATCTTTTTAAACAACTCCCAGATAACTATGCCTGCGGCAACGGAAACATTCAGGGAATGCTTTGTACCATATTGTGGAATCTCGAGACAACCATCACAAAGGTCAACTACCTGTTGCTGAACACCCTTAACCTCATTGCCCAATACAATAGCAATTCTATTGAGTTGAGAGTTGACAGGTGAAAGTTGATAGTTGTTTAATAGCGTACTATCCTCGCATTGTTCTACAGCTAGAACAGTATATCCCTGATCTTTGAGATAGTGTACGCAATCTTCCGTACGCTCAAAATATTTCCATTCCACACTATCCTCTGCCCCAAGTGCCGTCTTATGAATTTCAGGATGGGGTGGACGAGCAGTTATTCCACAAAGACATACACCTTGCAAGCGAAAAGCATCGGCTGTACGGAATACCGAACCTACATTATACAGTGAACGCACATGATCGAGCACAACCACAAGAGGAGTCTTCTCACTATCCTTATATTCCTCCACAGACAGGCGACCCATCTCCGTTATTCTTAACTTCCTCATTTATTAACAATCGTTGTTTATAACTTGTGCAAAAATAGCAATTATTTGTTAATAAATATTTGAAATACTTAAATTATTAACATTCGCGAAAAGTTATTCTCACTTATTCACATTTTTTTTCTAACTTATCATCATAAAAAATGAAAATAATTGTTAACTTTGCACTTATCAATATGTGTTAATAACTCGAACCTTTAATCTTATATAATGCTCATTTATATGACGATACGAAGCAAATGAAAATGTTAATGTTTAATACAATAACTTTATATCTCAAGTCAATAACTTAAAAAGCAAATAAAAAGACATTTTTTTATTCACACTATCAACCGGCTATCATTATCATTACTTAATTTCTTATTAAAATAATAAATATAAAATAATAATAATATGATGTTGAAAACTGACAATAAGGAGAAGACGAAAGCCCAGAAAACCCTCAGGATTAAGAGCGCGTGGAAGCAGGCTGGCTTTGTAGATGAGTCTATACCTTTAGGTATAGACCTGAAGGCTGAGATTCGTAGGATGGCGAAAGAGAAGAATGCCGTCATTATGGCTCATTATTATGTGGATGGTGAGATTCAAGACTTAGCCGACTTTGTAGGCGACTCTCTTGCCCTTGCCCAGCAAGCCGCAAAGACGAATGCAGACATCATAGTAATGTGTGGTGTACACTTCATGGGTGAGACGAACAAAATATTGTGTCCTGATAAGAAGGTACTGGTTCCAGACCTTAATGCCACTTGTTCGTTGGCAGAGAGTTGCAAGTCCGATGAATTTGAGAAGTTTGTTGGTGAACATCCGGATTACACAGTAGTAAGTTATGTAAATACTACTGCCGCAACAAAGGCAGTTACTGATGTGGTAGTTACCAGTGGTAATGCTCGTCAGATAGTAGAATCCTTCCCTGAGGATGAGAAGATAATCTTTGCACCAGATCAGAATCTGGGAGGCTACATCAATTCCATAACAGGTCGCAATATGTTGCTTTGGAATGGTGCCTGTCATGTTCACGAACGTTTCTCATTAGAAAAGATACTCGACTTAAAGAAGGAGCATCCTAAGGCAAAGATATTGGTTCATCCCGAGTGTAAGGGGCCAGTTGTTCGCGTAGCAGATAAGGTGGGTAGTACAGCTGCACTTCTTAAGTTTGCCGTAGTCGATGAGGCGAAAGAGTTTATAGTGGCAACAGAAAGCGGTATATTGCACGAAATGCAGAAGCGTTGTCCAGAGAAGGTCTTCATCCCTGCTCCTCCTAACGACAGCACTTGTGCTTGCAATGAGTGCAATTATATGAAACTTATAACGATCGAAAAGCTTTATAACTGCTTGAAATATGAGTGGCCGGAAGTGACTGTAGACCCTGAAATAGCAAGTAAGGCTATTCGTCCCATCAATCGCATGCTTGACATATCTGCACAACTAAAGCTGTAAATAGGCTC
Source organism: Bacteroidaceae bacterium (assembly GCA_017962495.1). Classification (GTDB taxonomy): domain Bacteria; phylum Bacteroidota; class Bacteroidia; order Bacteroidales; family Bacteroidaceae; genus Physcousia. The sequence goes on along the minus strand of JAGCVH010000068.1, from coordinate 11,768 downwards.
GCTTTTTGTCATTAATTGCCTATATATTATATAATAAAGGTATATTTGACTGATTGTTATGTGATTATTTGTACGATTTTGTGCAAAATTGGTGTATGATTCATGAATTATTAATAAATAGTATTTATTATTGTTTTGTATAAGATGATAATTAAATAATTTCGCATCGTTAAAATGATTTTATTATTTAAAAATGATTGAAAAAATGAAAGGTTTTAGAATTATTTTGGTGATGCTATTTGGATTGATATGTCCAACAGCATTTGCGCAAACGGCGTATGATTATGAACTGGACGAATCTCGTCCTTTGATTACTGATCTCAGCCAATTGAGTTCGCCTTATAGTGAGCCAGAGCTCGATGAGGGTTATCTGGAATATTTGCTTGATGGCGATCCTGATACGTATTGGCACTCTAACTGGCACAGTTCGGTACAACCCCACAAGCACTATTTGCAGATTGAGCTTGCCGAACCTGTGGATGAACTTATTTCTATGAAGTTTACTCGTCGTTGGCACAACTACAGACGTACGGCTTTGCACTATTCCGATCATGTGACGGTGTGGAGTATTTGTGGTAGTGATGAAGCTGATGCTGATGATGGTGACTGGATAGAATTATTGGTAACGGAAACTCCTTTCCATGAGCCTGGTGAAACACTTAATACCGTTGGCTTTGACACTAAGGGAAAGAAATTCCTTCGTATTTATGCCGATGCCACCACTGACAATCGTGGTTACTGGCACTTGGCAGAGTTACAGTTCTATCCTTGTACGCTTGCCGATGAGGCAACTGCCGCAATGCGCGAACTGATAGATACCTATTTCCAATATGAATCATATATTGATGAATTCATGAATCATGCTGGAACAGCACCAGGCCAGTATTTGCCCGATGCCGTGTCTGCGTTTGTTACAGCTATGGATAAGGTTAACGAAATGGATAGTTCGGGTGAGGATTATACAGCAGAAGAGATACGCGCTCTTATCGAACAGATTAAGAATACTTATCAGGCAACACTCGACTCGAGAGTTCCTTTCTCACTGACTGATGGATACTATCGTCTGCGTCATTCTGTAATCTTCCATAATAATGTTCCCACGGGTGATACCGATACAGATGGCAATCCCATTACTGCCGAGCGTGAAGTAAACAAATATGTATATAGTACGCTTCAGAATGGTGACATCGTTGCCCGTTGGAATACCCCTGCAAACGTGGAATCGGATTGTCCTTCTTTGTGGAAGGTTACAAACAAGGAAGGTGGTCTCTTTGATATAGTAAACTGTGCTACGGATGCTCGTTTCAACAATTGGGACAACTCGAAATCCATTTGGTACATGTCGAAGGAAAGCACCAATCTAATGGCTGTTGACCTGATAGAGAACATCGATGGCGATCCCTGTGTGGCTATTCGTGTATCTACTCAAAATACCAACTGCTACATCCATCCATTGGGTCATGGAATAACCGTTAGTAATGGTTATGGTACAGGCGTAGATAATAGCATTATTGGTTGGGGTAACGATGCTTCTAAGGTATCGGAATGGATATTCGAACCTGTAGAGGATGATGTTGCAGAAGCCATTATTAAAGCCTATGAACCTTACAAGAATCATGCAGTACTTGTAGAGAACTTTAAGATAATGCGTGAAGATGCTAAAGTTAAGCTGGAAATTGCGAAGGATCAGTCTTATAAGGAACCCCTCATTACAGATGTTAGTCAATTGAGTTCGCCTTGGAGTGCTCCTCATGCTTGGGAAGGTAATTTAGGACATATGTTAGATGGTGATCCGCTTACTTATTGGCATTCGAATTGGAATAATAATACCAATCGACAGTACCTGCAGATAGAACTGAACGAACCTAAGTACGAACTTATTTGTATGAAGTTCACTCGTCGTTTGTACAATTACAATCAAGTGGACATTTGTACTACCAATCACGTGACAGAATGGAGTTTCTATGGTAGTGACGATCCTAATGCCGCAGAAGAGGATTGGGAAGAACTTGCCTACATACAGACACCCTTCAAGGAGGCTGGTGAAATAATAGTTACTGATGGCTTCGATCCCAAGGGTAAGAAGTATCTTCGTCTGTATTGCGAAACCAATATCAGCAACAACCGTTGTTGGCATTTAGCAGAACTGCAACTCTATCCAAGCCCTATTGAAATGATTGATCCTGCAACCAGTCAGTATCACATGATGGGTAGTGTAGGTACGACACTCGATGCAGTACTTACCGAACTTGCCGATGTAGAGCCAGATGATGCAACCGTCGAGCAGTACGATAAACTGAAGTCGGCTTATGATGCTTTCATTGCCATGTTTGTCGATCCTACTCCACTTCGTAATAAGATTGAGGAAGTGAAGGGTTCTGATAAGGAAGTAATCATTGGCACAGATCCTGGCTTCTGGGCAGACAATAGTGCAAGCAATAATCTGAAGAATGCCATCTCCAATGCAGAGTCATATGACAAGGGTGGTGTATATACGACAGAACAAAGTCAGGCTCACATCGATGCCCTTGGTGCTGCAGTATCGAACATTAACTTAGCTGCCAATTCTGTTCGCACAGACAAGTGGTATCGTCTGCGTTTCGGAACTGAGGAGGAATATGATAAGTATGGATGGTCCAAAGCAGGCAATGCCGCCAACTATTGGATTGACAACACCGATCCAGAAAATCCCGATACCCTTGGCTTGTACAATGAAGGCAACTTCGGCATGTACATTGCTGTTGCTATGCGCGAGAATGTAGTTCTTGGTCAGAATTCATCAGGCAATAATGTCAATGGTAATCTCATTCAGCCTATGAACAAGGAAGATGTCTTGATGGGTCAGGAGATGCATGGTATCAAACTCGACCGTCTTTCCGATCCTGATATGGCTCTCTTCCGCTTTATTGAGGTTGGCGATAGTGCATTGGCAATTCAGAACAAGGCCACGGGTCTCTTCATTGGCAACAACATTAAGTTGAGTGTCCATCCCGCTTTGTTCGAACAGGTTATTTCCGGCTATGGTCAGAATGCCTTCTTCATTAAGAGCATTCAGGGCAAGGAGATAAGTCCTCTGCACTTGGCTCAGAGTCAAACCGTGCTTACCGCTTGGGGTAACAAGTCTGGTGCAGGTTGGACAGATGCCGATGGTCGTCGTGGTAGTTTCTTCGTAGAAGAAGCCGAAGACATTGCTGCTGACTACACCTTTGGTGACTTCAAGATAAGCTTCACTCCTGGTGATATTTATGGTCGTTGTTTCCCTGTTCCCATCAAGGTTAAAGATCCCTCTCAAGGTGATGTTTGGACAGTGGCTGGCATAGAGCGCACTCCTGGTTCAAGTGATGCCAACGAAGAGGTTAAGATAACTCTTGCTATGATTACCGATCCCGTAATTGCCGCAGGTCGTCCGTTCCTCTATGTTGCTGCAGGTGAGTATTATGAGGACGAACCCGACGAAGCCGTTCCTTCTGACTTCAGCTTCACTTTCGACCTTGTCAATCAACCTCAGACCAGTGATTACCTGAAGGGAGTGTTCGATAGCAGGACCATCAATGAAAAGTTCATTGTCGTTGGCTATGGTCATGACCAAAAGGCTCTCGCCTTCAAGGACAAGGGCAATAGCGTTGAAGACAATAAGGTTTACATCACGGATACTGATGCTGAAGCAGGAGAGTTTACTCGCAATGCAAAACTGATTATCGAGTTCGATGACGACCTTGACGATGGCATCAATACCGTTTTGGAGAAAGTTACCAAGCGAGGAGGTGTTTATACACTCGACGGACGCCTTATCAGCAAGAGTGGTAACATCAGTAACCTCAAGAACGCACAACCTGGCATATACATTGTAAATGGTGTTAAGGTTGTTGTAAAGTAAAGTAAATTTGGTATGGCTCGAACAAGTTCCGTGTGAATGAGTTCGGGCCATACTTTTTTAATACATAACAATAAGAGATGAAGAGATACTTTTTTCTATTATTCCTTTTTTCCTTCCTTCAGTCTTTGCATGCTGCAGACTTCCCCAAGGTAAGTTCGGGTTCGCAGGAATATTGGTACTATCTTAAGTTCACGCAAGGCTCTTTTGTAGTTGGTTCCGATGGCGATGGCAAGGTGTGCAAGGCAGTTATACCTACAGGAAGAAGCTCACAGCTATGGAAGGTAGAACGACCCTCTTCATCAGGATATACCTTTACTAATAAACTTGGGCTTCGGCTCTATGTGACAGATACATCCCAAGGTTCGGAGGTACGAGCTTCTGCCAACCCTACTTCCTTGTATCTGTTTAAAATAAATACCAGTGGTTCGAACTATACCATCACCCCTTCCACGAATACTGGTCAGGCATTCAATGCCTGGGGTGGTATGGGACTTCGTAACGACATCAAACTTTACAATTCCTCTGATGCCAATGCTCCGATGGTGTTTTTGCCAGAGAGCGAAATATCGCAGGTAGCTCCCCCCGTCAATGTTGTTCCCTATCCCTCTTCTGTAACGATGAAGGATGGTGTGCTCAACCTTCGTCAACTTTCCGCTATCACCTATTTCAGTGATTCCACTGCCTTGTTGGCTCGCCGTTTGGCAGAAGACCTCAAACGCACAGCAGGCATAGAGGTGGAGGTAAAGGAGAAAGCCGAAGGCGGTTCGTGCATCTCTCTTCTTTACGATGCCGACATCCCTGTCGAAGGCTATCGACTAACGGTGGAGGATGGTGGCATCAGTGTTCTTGCCTCCGACTTTGGAGGTTTCTTCAATGCACTGCAAACTTTGCGCCAGCTTATGCCTACCGCCATCTTCGGTAAGATATCTGTGCCAGACGCCAAGTGGGAAGTACCCCAACTTGTGATTAACGACACTCCTGCTATGTCCCATCGAGGTTTCCACTTCGACGTCAGTCGTCATTTCTTCGATAAGGCTGAGGTGAAGAAACTCCTCGATATGGCATCTGTCTATAAGCTTAATCGTTTCCACTGGCATCTTACCGATGACCAGGGTTGGCGCGTAGAGATACCCGAATATCCTCTCCTCACCACCGTTGGAGCCATCCGCAAGGCATCACTGACGGTTTATGACCCAACGGCAGGCATTCGTTTCTTCGACGACACAGAGTATGGGCGAGGCTGTTACTATACACTCGACGACTTGCGGGAAATAGTCGATTATGCTCGCGAACGCAACATCCAGATTATTCCTGAGATAGACATGCCTGGCCACATGACTGCTGCCATCGTTGCATACCCTGAATTGGGATGTAATCCTGAAAAGAAGATTGAGGTGATGACGGAGGGAGGCATCAGCAGGGATATCCTTAACTTGGGTAAGGACGAGACCCTCGATTTCCTCAAGTGTGTTCTGGGTCATCTTGCCGAGGTATTCCCCTACGAACTCATTCACATAGGTGGCGACGAATGTCCTACCAATGCCTGGCAAGAAAATGCCGACTGCCAGCGTCGCATTACAAAGGAAGGACTTAGTGGTGTCAATGACTTGCAACCTTGGTTGGTGGAGAAACTTGGCGTGTTCTTGCGTGAGAACTATGGAAAGAATGTTGTTGTCTGGGACGAACTATTAGCAAACTGGAAGACCAATTACACCACCAAGCCCGTCGTTATGTCTTGGCGTGGTGTGGAATATGCCCGGCAAGCGGCAGACAAGGGTCTTTATAGCATCATGGTACCTACCCGTCCGCTTTACTTCGACCTTTTGCAATACGACTCCGACAAACTCGAGATCAATTGTCCTTATATGGGAGGATACGGCGATGGGAGTGTGAACACGCTCGAACGGGTGTATAACTTCAATCCGCGTTCTACTGTCAGTGGGCGTGAACAGTATGTCTTAGGCACGCAAGCCAACCTATGGACGGAGAGTTGCACCTCGAATCGCGAAGCCGAATATCAGTACTATCCACGCCTGCTGGCCTTAAGTGAGATTGCTTGGTTGCCCAATAACAAGAAGGACTTCATCAGTTTCTACTATCGTCTGCAAAACCAGGTTCCAGTGCTTGAGGCAAAGGAGATAACCTATGCACCACACTACATCGAACCCAAGGAACTCACACCTGTGGAAGCGGCGATAAAGGAGGCGAGTGACATCCTTAGCCAGAGTGTGCCAGGTGGGGTAGGCTATCCCCAATCCTCGCAATATGATGCCTTGCAACAGGCATTAAGCAACTTGCAGGGAAATCCCGAAAGCGAGACCTTGCTCGATGCCTTACGCCGTCAGTTGCAGACCTACAAGGATGCCCCCATCGTGATGCCAGAAGCCAATCGGCTCTATCAAATTGTGAGTGCTTCCATCTATTTCCGCAATCGTTTCGAGGGTTCGACGCTTTACACCCAAGGCAAACAGCTTTCCATTCACTATACACCGCAAACTGAACTCGAGGAAATGTGGAAGTTCGTTCCTCAGGGCGATGGCACTTATCAAATTGTAAGTGTGTCGTCAGGCAATGCCATCACCCTTTCCCAGACGGCAAACGCCTCTGCCAAAGTCGATAAGGAGACAGGCAGTTCGATGGTCATTCGCAAGGCGGTGAAACCAGCTGGAGGCTTTACCTATATTCCGGGTGTTGTCAACATCAAGAGTGGCGATTTCAATCTCTATGCCCAGATTTCGGGTCGGAATCTCACGATTACCTCTTCTCTCGATTCCACACTCTGTTATGCAGGAACTTGGCGCATTGTGGAGATAACGGATTACAGGCATTGGGTCAACCAACTCCTTGAGAAGGCCGAACGCCAGTACAGCGAACTTTCCGATAGGCCAGAGGTGGTAAAGGAGACTTTGGACTTCCTTGCCCAGATAATAGCCGATGGCCATCAACTGCTGGGTCAGGACACAATCAGTCAAGAGGAATATGTCGAACTTGCTCAGCGCTATGCCCAATATCTTACGATGTCCGAGGTCGATCCCTATTACACCATCGACACCTCGTACTATTACAATATTCGTAACGCTTACTTCACCACCTACTATGCATCCGCCAACACCAGTGGCAATGGCATACTTCCCAAGTCGCTCTCTTCCAACGACCGCTTCAAATGGTTCTTTGTGAAGAACGATGATGGCACGGTGGGCATCCTCAACAAACAAACGCAGACGCCTGCCTATGTGGCATCGTCAGTCGAAGAACAACGCCTGCAACTGGGTAGCGACTATGCTTGGAAACTTCTAGAGGTCACCACCGACCAGAACAACACTGGCGTTGCCATCCTCGACGAATCGGGAAGCTACAGTTGGTACATCAATCCCAATGCTTGGACCTATGTCCTGCTCAAGCCCTACGACTGGGGAGCAAGTGTGTGGGAACTCGTAAAGACTGATGAGGAGATACCTACCGACATAGAAAGCATCTGGGAGTCGGAAAGCAAGGATGGCAATCCCGCCATCTTCGACCTCAGTGGTCGCAAGGTAAGGAAAGTGCTCAGCAAGGGCATTTACATCAGCAATAGAAAGAAAATAGTGAAGACAAATAATAATTAACTAACTATGGACAGAAGAGATTTCATGAAAACGCTTGGGGCGATGGGACTGTTCACCATTGTCCCTCGTCAGGTTTTGGGTGGCAAGGGATTCATTGCTCCCAGCGATCAGCTGACAAAAGGAATCATTGGCGTGGGAGGAATAGGTCGTTCGTCGAGTCATTTCTCCACTTCAGAGGCATGCCGATTGGTAGCTGTCTGTGATGTCGATGCCAATCATCTTTCGAGTGCTGTCGATGCCGCAAAGAAGAATTTGAATGAGAATGTGAAAGCCTATGAGGACTTTCGCGAACTCATAGCTCAGAGTGGTGCCGACATCATCCACATTGCCACACCTCCTCATTGGCACGCCATCATGGCTATGGAGGCGGCTCGAGCAGGTAAGGACATCTGGTTGGAGAAGCCCATGACCCGCACCATTGGCGAGGGAAAGGCAGTGGCTGAGGCCGTGAAGCGCTATGGACGCATCCTCCGACTTAACACATGGTTCCGTTTCACAGACACCTTCTATGGATTGGCAACTCCTGTGCAACCCCTGAAGAAACTCATTATGAGTGGCGAACTGGGATGGCCGTTGAAGGTCACCGTCAGTGGTGCCACAGGCTTTACCTGGAAGTTTTACTGGGTGGGTAAGGACAATCTTACCGAACAGCCTGTGCCGAAAGAACTGAACTACGATATGTGGCTTGGTCCTGCCCCTTACAAACCCTATAATGTGCATCGCACACACCAGACTTTCCGTGGTTATTGGGACTACGACGGTGGAGGTCTGACGGATATGGGTCAGCATTATCTCGACCCCGTACAGTATATGTTGGGCAAGGATGACGACTTCCCCATTAAGGTGGAAATCGATGCACCCCAACAGCACTACGATGCTGTGGGCATTTGGCGCAAGATTACCTACACTTATGCCGACGGATGCCAGATAGTGCTTGAGGGCGAAGGCTTCGAGAGTCCAGGTAAAGTGCCGTACATCGAAGGACCTAAGGGTAAGGTATATAAAGGTTTCGAATGTACCATCCCCAATGTGCAGGAACTCATCAACTCCATCTCCGACCCCGAACCCCAGCGTACCGACTTCCTGGAGTGTGTGCGCACACGCCAGAAGTTTGCCCTCAACGAACAGAACGGACACCACAGTTGCACCTTGGTAAACATGGGTGCTGTAGGACTGCGTCTGGGACGAAAGGAATTGAACTTCGACCCCGTGGCTCAGCGTTTCATAGGCGACGATGCCGCCAATGCCCTCATCGACCAACCCATGCGTGGGGAGTGGAGACTGTAGCGATTCGCGAGCTAATCTAATGAATAATGTACAATTAATATTGGAAAGATATATGAAACGCATACTATTATTATTTCTCATTTTCTCATTCTCTCATTCTCTCATTTCCTCTGTTCAGGCCCAGGATAGTCGCAATCGTGTGGCTTCTACCATCGTTGCCGACGGATTGGCACAGTTGCCAGCACAGAATCTCGATGTTCTCAATCAGGTGATGAGTGAAATTGCTGGCACTGGTGCCGAAGGTATCGGCATGCTGGTGCAGTACCTCAATGATTCCGAGGAAGGCAAGGGTGCAGCATTCGAATATGCCATCGACGGACTCACGAGTTATGTCAATGCCAAGGGTCGTGAAAGTCTGCGAGCCCCCATCCGCGAAGGCTTGAAAAAGGGTGTTGCTACGGCAAAGACCAATGCCCGCAAGGCCTTCTATGTCCAACAACTGGCGAAGATAGCCTCAGAGGACGATGTTCCTTTCTTCGAGACATTGGCAAGTGACAGTTATCTCAAGGAATATGCCCTTGCCGCCCTGTCGCCCTTCGGAAAGGGAAAACCCGTTAGCGCGGTAGAGATTTTGGACAAAAAGTCCGATGAAATCGCCACTTTTCGCACGAAAGTCGCTTCGGCAAAGGCTTCGAAACAAGCAGGTATTTTGCTGAAGAGTCTGAAGAATCCCAATCGCAACATCCGCACCAATGCTCTGGCACTTGCCGATGAACTGAAGTTGCCCGCCTTTGACACGCAAGTCCTGCAGGCCTATCCCAAACTGAAGGCTGACGCCAAAGCCGATGTCATCCGTTGGTTAGGCAACAACCACAACAATTCGCCTGCCGCACTCGATGTAGTTCTCAATGCTATTCCTTCTGCCGACAACGAACTTGCCAATGCTGGCATAGAAGCCGCTGGTCGCATAGGAGGCGAAAAGGCTCTGGACGCACTGGTAGGTGCACTCGACGGGCCTCATGCCACCCTCGCCACGACGGCACTGACGGCATTCAATGGCGATGTTAAGTCGGGAGTGCTCAAAGCCCTGCGTGCAAAGGGGAGTGAGGCATCTGCCAATCTCGTCAAACTGGCAGGAGAGCGTCGCATCCACGAGGCCTATCAACCCCTAACGGCACTGATAGGAAACTCAAAACTGCACAAGGCCTCTGCCACCAGCCTGGCACAAATCGTCACTGCCGACCAGTACGCCGACCTCCTTCAGCGTTTCCGTCCCTATCCCGACATCTATTACCAACTGTTGGCACAACGGGGCGACAAGGCAAGCATCGACGAGGTGGTGACAGCCTCGAAGAATGGCAACAACAAGAAGGAAGCCCAAACAGCCCTCCTGAAGGTGGCTAATGCCGATGTGGTGCCACAACTCTTCGAGATAGCACAGTCCGATGCCTCCGTCCGCGACGCTATGCTCAATCGTGCGCTCACCCTCACCCAGCAGGCAGGATGGGCATCGTTGACCAAATACCAGAACTACAAGCAAGCCCTCGAGATGAAACCCTCTGCGAAGACGGCAGACCGCTTTATCGAGGCACTCGGAACCCTCAACAACGAACCCTCGCTCAACCTTGCCGCCCAGTACATGGATATCAAGGCCAACGACCTCACTGCCGCCCATGCCGTGACTGACCTCATCGCCAAGAACGAACCCCTGCAACGCGGAAAGCATGTTCGCGAGATGTTGCTCAAGGCACAAAGCGTATTCAAGAGTCATACTGAGGATGCCGATGCAGGCTATGCCGTCGATCAGGTCAACACACTTCTGCCCAAGATAATCGACGACCCCAATGCCGTCACCACCAAGCTTACCACCCTCTCCGACGAAGAACGCAAGGAAGGATTTGAACTCCTCTTCGATGGGTCTAACCTCGACCAGTGGAAGGGCAACAAGACCAACTATATCCCCATCGACGGAGCCATCTATGTCAGCGCAAACTACGGTTCTGAGGGCAACCTCTACACCAAGCGCAAGTACTCCGATTTCGTGCTTCGCTTCGAGTTCAGTTTCGTTCGTGGCGGTGTCAACAACGGTGTGGGCATTCGCACCAGGGAAGGCGTCGATGCGGCTTACGAAGGCATGGAGATACAGATTCTGGACCACGACGACCCCATCTACAAGGGACTGCGCGACTATCAGCAACACGGTTCGGTCTATGGCATCATCGTTCCAGAGCATGTCAACTTTGGCCCGCTTGGTACATGGAACACTGAGGAGATTCGTGCTGTGGGCGACCACATCACCGTCATCGTCAATGGTCGTGTCATCCTCGACGGCAACATCCGCGAGGCTTGTCAGGGACATAACATGGCGCCAGAGGAAGGTAAACCCAATCCCTACACCGTCGACCACCAGAACCATCCCGGTCTCTTCAATCCCGATGGTCTCATCTGCTTCTGCGGTCATGGCGAAGGCCTGAAACTCCGCAACATCCGCGTCCTCGACCTTGCCAAGAAAAAGACGAACAACAAGAGGAGAAAATAGGTGAAGGCGACCTTTGACCTTTGATCATTCTTGCTCCGCGTTGCTACGCAAGCGGCAAGCCGATTACTTGCTCCGTTGCTCTACGCAAGCGTAGGACTTCGTCCGTCCGATTACTTGCTCCGCTCTGCTACGCCGCTCAGCGCTTGCGATGCTTTTACCAAGCGAAGCGACTGAAAGAACGCGTCCCTGCTTTGCAGATGCCGAGCGATTCATTAGCGATGCCGTAGCATCGCGGTTAAGGGCCCTTAGGTTCTCGTGTCATCGAACGCTTGTTCGGCGCGCTTCAAACAATTGTCTTCCGACCTTCGAATCTAATGCAAAGATACAAAGTATCTTTGACATGTGCAAATTTTTACTATCGATAAGGCACGATTTTCAGCACGATAAGGGGCGATTTTTAGCAAAGGCGGATATAAGGATATTAAAGAGAGAACAAGCTGTCGAGACCGAACAAACGAACAGATGAACAGATGAACAATTAAAAAAATCATGGTTGAAAAATTTTACTTTATTATATTAT
>JAGCVH010000067.1 GCA_017962495.1 Bacteroidaceae bacterium | reverse complement strand
GTCAACTTTTGTCAACCTTGTCCACGAGATGGCAAAATAAAAGCCCTCAAAATTCTCCGCGGTAGAAATACGTTGCAAAGGTAAGCGGATTATTGAGAACCACCAAAAAGCAAGTCCGAAGTGTTAAAATCTAAAAGTGGCTGATATACAGTGGTTTATCTCTATGTGTTTTTCATTGTTTGTGGTTGTTTAGAGGTCTCTAAATACAACCAGAGAACACACCATATCCTAACGAAATCACAGTTTCGAGAATGGTAATGGAGGTCAAGCTCTTGCAACCAGAGAATGTACCATTTTCTATCGATGCCACACTCTCGGGGATGGTGATGGAGGTCAGACCCGTGCAGCCATAGAACGAATAATTGCCAATAGCCGTCACGCTCTCGGACAAAGCAATATTATTAAGTTGAGTACAATTATAGCATGCGTAGTCGCCGATTCTTTCTGCAGTCCCGCCAAAACTATAGCTTTTTACCTGGCCACCAAACAACGACGAAAGGTTGGCCGTGGATGTATAAGATTTCGATGCAATAGTATTACTATTGATGGAAACGGAAGTTAGACTGCCGCAACCTGAAAATGCATAACCACCAATCGAGGTCACACCATAACCAATAGAAACAGATGCAAGGCCACTACAACCCTCGAACATATAACCTTCAATCGAGGTTACGCTATTACCAATGGTGACGGAGGTTAATTCCTTCTTGTTGTAAAAAGGGGATTTCCCATATTTGTAATTAGCCTCGTAGATTAAGTTGCGACCAAGGTAAAGTGTCTCTAAAGGACAGTCATAAAACAGACTCTTGCCAGTTCCGCTGGAGTTGTAATAATTATAACCCAAATTTAGGGTTTCTTCTCCGTCTTTGATGATAAGTTCCTTTAGGCCTGTGCAACCATTGAATGCATAATTGTCAATGGAGGTTACACTGTTGGGAATGGTAACAGAGGTAAGGCCGCTGCAGTTTTGGAACACAGAAGCGTCAATTGAGGTTACACTCTCGGGGATGGTAATAGAGGTCAAAACACTGCAACCAGAAAACATGGATTCACCAATCGAGGTCACACCCTCTGGGATAGTAACTGAGGTCAAACTGCTACAACCAGAGAACGCAGAAGCGCCAATTGATGTAACGCTCTCGGGGATGGTGATGGTAGTAAGAGTCGTGCAACCAGAAAATGCAGATTGACCAATTGAAGTCATGCCATCTGGGATTGTAACTGAGGTCAAACTGCTACAACCAGAGAACGCAGAAGCGCTAATTGAGGTCACACTCTCGGATATGGTGATGGTAATAAGACCCATACAACCAGAAAATGCAGATTGACCAATTGAATTTACATTATTACCAAGGACGATTTCTTTGATGCTACTCATGCTACTAAACCAAGAATCGATATCCTTACAATTGATGCTTACAAAGGTAAGATCGCTACAGTCATAGAACGCACGAACGCCAATTGAGGTCACGCTTTCTGGGATGGTGATGGAGGTCAGACCCGTGCAACTCTGGAACGCAGATTGACCAATCGAGGTCACGCTATTGGGGATGGTGATGGAGGTCAGACCCGTGCAACTCTGGAATGCAGATTGACCAATCGAGGTCACGCTATTGGGGATGGTAATAGAGGTTAAGCCACTACAACCCTGAAACATAGAACCTTCAATTGAGGTTACATTCTCTGGGATGACAACTGAGGTCAAACTGCTACAGTTCTTGAACGCATAAGCACCAATCGAGATCACGCTCTCGGGAATGGTGACGGAGGTCAGACCACTGCAACCAGAAAATGCATACTGACCAAGCGAAGTCACATTATTACCAAGGGCTATTTCTTTGATGCTGCTCATGTTGCTAAACCATGACCCGATTTCCTTACAATTGACACTTATAAAGGTAAGACTGCTACATCCTTCGAATGCGCTAATGCCAATTGAGTTCACACTTTCAGGGATGGTGACAGAGATCAAACCACTGCAACCATAGAACGCATATTGACCAATCGAAGTCACGCTATTAGGAATTTCGATGGAAGTCAGACCCGTACATCTCCGGAATGCAGATTGACCAATTGAGGTCACGCTATTGGGGATGGTAACAGAGGTAAGGCCACTACAACCCTCGAACATAGAACCTTCAATCGAGGTTACATTCTCAGGAATGGCAATAGAGGTTAAACCACTGCAGCTGGCGAATGCCGCAATGCCTATCGAGGTCACGCTCTCGGGAATAGAGACGGAGGTTAAAAGAAAGCAACCATTGAACGCATCTTCACCAATCGAGGTCACACGGTAGTTCTTACTATTGTACGTGACAGATTCGGGGATGATGATACTGTCCTTGTACACTTCATAAAGTGGAGTTGGACTATTTCTGTTATCCGATACGGCCACAGTCAAGTCTGTACTGGAGGTAATAGAGTAATATATTCCATCCACAGAAAAGCTATAGGCACTGGCTCCAATTGAGGAACATATCATAATGGCTATAGCCAATAGTCTAAAAAAAAATGTCGTTCTCATATACTTGTTAAAACTATTTCTTGTGGCGTTTCGCATTTGGTCTCTTCTTTTCTAGGGTTTATTGAGATTAGCCAGTTATCTAAGTCTTGAATACTTTTTATATATACGTCTATTTTTTCAGATTCATCTAGTTTGTTGTTTTTCTGAATTGTTAGGGAGTGATTGGATGGGAGGAATTCAATACATTCCCAGTTGTTATAATCGGGAAGGGTTTTTGATGGCTCAAGATTGTCTGCCAAAGACAATAAGTAGAATAGAGGGAAATCGCAGATATTTACATCTTCTCTTGCGTTCTGAAGAATAAACTCATGAAGTCCTTTTGCTTTATAACAATTCTCACATGCGCTTTTAGGTTCAATAAACCAAATGTTATGACACATTATACTCCACACCGCACATTCGTAAGCTTTCATTGGAGTCCTTCCAGGTGGTAAGTCTTTAGTTAAAAAGCCATTAAGGTCTTTCCGCAACTCAAGTGCACCATATATTCCATGGTCAAGTTTAGCATGATTTTCACGCCGAAGTATTTCATAGCATTTTATATTTGCAAGACTATATATAACGGGGACATATTCCGAACGATGTTCCTCCGAGATTAAAGAAAAATCAGGGAGCATACATTTGTTCCCATTCTCATAAGCATATCCCGCGTCGTGGTAAAGACATGTAAGTGCCCATAAAAAATCAAAATCCTTATCGGGATTTTCACCTTTCATATTCAACCTTTGAAAATAATTATCATCCAAAACATCTTTAAAGAAAGTCTGGTATAGCCAACGTCCCATAAAAAAACAAGAGACAACATGGGTAATTCTATCCGTTCTTAGTTGTTTGATATTTACAGAAGAGCTCAAGTACTCTTTCCTAAAAACTTTAAGAATATTGAAAATAAGTTTTTTGCATTTATCCTCGTTTCCTAAATCTTCGATCGAGGAAATTGGGGACGAGGTGTTTTCACCGAATTCATTCTTAAGGCAATTAATTTGCTCATTATAGATGTCATAGATAGTTCCCATATCTTAATCTTCTCCATATTCTCCCAGCCCCACAGAGAACCTTTAATCCTTTTATGGTATTAGTTGTTAGTACGAGAAGCGTGGAACTGTATGTCCACATCTTCAACTGGAGGCCCTAGGAATAGCCCAAAGAATAGATATAAAAAACAAGCCACGCCAAAGCGTGAATCCATTATGCAATCTCCTGTTCTTTCGTTATGGAAATATCCTATGTTTCCAGTTGTAAGATTAGAGTATAACGCTTCTGTTTTATTTTCAACAAGTTACGCAATCGCTACTGCGCAGTAAGACTATCTCACCCTGCAAATATAGTAAAAGTATTTGAAAGATAGAACATGATACGCTGAAAAAGTGCATTTACCTGTCTGTTTGCGCTCAAAATGTTTCCGCATGGGCAATCTGCCGCGTATTGTATGCGATTTAATCCGTTAAAATAAGGGTTTCTCTTGTGGATTACAGCAAAAAAGCCTAATTTTGCACGATAAAAGATGAATACCATGAAGAAAATATGCTTATGTCTTATCGGTTTGCTCCTAAGCCTTATAGCCCAGGGACAAACGGACGTGACGAGCAAGATAACCAACCCCAGTTTTGAGGATGGCACTACCGGGTGGACTGTCGCAAGGGTCCAAACGCAGACTAATGACGGAATGTCGTCGTTCAAAGCCGGCAACACCTATGTGGAACGCTGGATATCCACTCCAAACTTGGTGGGTTACGCCTCTGTCAAGCAAACCGTTACAGGACTGTCGAACGGCGTCTATCGCCTGACAGCTGCCGCCATGAACACCTCACAAAGCAATACAAGCGCCACACAGGTGGGTGCGTGGATAGTGGGCAATGGACTAC
The DNA here is from genome assembly GCA_017962495.1 of Bacteroidaceae bacterium. Lineage (GTDB taxonomy): Bacteria > Bacteroidota > Bacteroidia > Bacteroidales > Bacteroidaceae > Physcousia. Next base: position 11,214 of record JAGCVH010000067.1, on the reverse strand, counting down.
GCACAGCCGTTTCGGCACTCAACCCCTACACACTCGACTTCTTCGTGACAAATGGGACAGCCGAAATCGGTTTCGTGGCAGATGGAGCATCAGGCAACTGGGTTGGTTGTGACAATTTTCAATTGTCGTATCTCGGAAATACGAGTACTCACATCCAAAATACGGGAAACACTATAAAGAACTATGCCAACAGCCTGATTAACACCTATGGAAGCGACACGCAGTACAGCAGTCTGGTAAGCACACTGACTACTGCCATCAATGGTGGCAACCTCACCAATGTGGCCAATGCTGCAAAGGCAGTTGTGGAAGGCGAACGAGCCTATCGTCTGCGACATTCCAGTGGCTCTGCCCCAACGGTAACCCCCAATAAGCGACACGCCCGAGGATGCATCTGGGTGTTCGGTCGTCTGTCTTATACAGGAAGTGATGTGGTGGAAGAAGGCTTCTGCTGGAGCACCAATCCCAACCCGACCATTTCCGACAATCACACCACCGACTGGCTTAACTCTAACGGCAAAGTCATCTGGATGCAAGGCCTCACGCCTGGTACAATGTATTACGTTCGCGCTTACGCGATGACGAAGGACTATGCCGTGGGCTATGGCGATGTCATCAAAGTGCCCACTTTGCCACAGGGAAACATCCATTGGAGCTATGGGGACGAGGGCGACAATGATACCAACAACCGCATCTCAAACGCTGCCGTAAAGGCTTTCGACCAGTATTGGAGCAATCTGACCCAAATCACCACCTTCTACCCCAGCCTGCACTATGCATCAGGCACACCAACAGCCGATTGCAGCTATGGCGGATGGATGCGCATAGGTCCAAACACATCCTATCAGCAAGCTGGCACCATTATGCACGAGGCACTGCACGGTGTAGGAGTAGGCACACACTGGATGTGGACAAATGACAGAGGCGACTTCAATCGCAATCAATACCCCGTGTGGGATGTCCTGCGGTTCTGGGACAACGACGAGTCGTCTGTACTCAGTGGCGACGGCCAACACCTATGGCCCTACGGCATCAATGGTGCACATGAAGATAATGGTGGTGACCAGCTATATATCGGCAACAGCCTCATCTGCGAAGCACTGGGCGAAGGCGGACTGCCAATGACTGATTCCCAATGGTTATTGCCTTACTACGCATTTCCTCAAGACGACAACACGAAATACTACTTCAAGTGCGAAGACAAAGGAAGAGGATTGCTGACAGCCTATCTCGTGGAAAATTCGAATGGAAACCTGGAATGGAAAGCCTTATCGACCAGTCAGGCTCGCGAGGCAAGCAACAAAGCCGCATGGTATATGACATTCGACGCCTCCACGCAGAAATACCGCATCAAGAATGCCAACACGGGACACTACATCCGTTACAGCAGTACGAATGCCACAAACGGCTTTACGACTGGCTCACAAGCCACAGACATACAGATGAAGAAGTGTCGCGTGGATGTGCATGTGGGTTCGCAAACCTATCAGGGGTATTCCCTACTGGACTACGCAAGCAGTCAGGCTATGGAGGGAAAAGGGAATGGAGCAGTTGGTTCGGCAGATTTCAGCATCTGGGATGATGCCACAACACAGCGCTGGTTGATCATTCCCGAGGATGAATTGTCAACCTTTGAAAGCGGTGCCGTTGACATTCAATTAGACATACTGCGTCGCTATCTCAATGGTTACACAACCGCCAAGAATGTGTCGCATACTGACAAGACAAGTGGAGCAACTATCGCTCTCACCAATGTCATCAACACCATCAACTCTGCCATCACTGGCACTGTGACGATGGACCAAGCACTGCAATACATCGAGGACATAAAGGTTGCTGGACTCAACTTCCTAAACAACACCATGCCAGCAAACAACGGTTACTACGACCTCACCTTTCTCATCGAGAACGCCGACTTCGCAAACAACACAGAGGGGTGGTCGATGAGTCCCACATACGACTATGGTGCAGTGGAGTTCTATCAAACGACCTTCGACCTCTACCAAGTCCTGCCCAACATGCCGGCAGGCAAGTATCAATACACGGTCGATGCCTTCCAGCGTCCAGGCTCTAATGCCGATGTGTATTCCGCATTTACCAGTGGCACAAACAACGTGAATGCTGAGATGTACATCAACAGCACATCGCAAAAGATTAAGAATGTCATGGAGGGACAGCAATCGACCAGCATCAGCAATGGTGAGTATCAGACTGAAAGCGGTACATATACGCCCAACAACATGGAGTCGGGAAGTGCTTACATCGCTCGCAACAAATACAACAACATGATGCAAGGCGAGTTCTCGGCAGGCGACTTGCGCATAGGACTTCGCGGCACGGTTTCCAACGCATCTTACTGGACAATGGCAGACAATTTCAAGTTGTATTTTCTGGGTTCAGACGGCGTGGTGACATCCCTAAAGCAACAACTCGAAGAGGCAGGCTTCAATAAGATAACACAACTTCCTGACGACTATCGCCCCTATTTCTTTGTCCTTTACGACCACGAGCAAGATCTGGCTATGACCCTGAAAGACCCCAATCACCAGGGTGGAAGCAAGTCGATGTGGTACGACAAAGACATCAACCCGATGACTAATAAAGAAGCACTATGGACGATAGACGCAAACGAAGGCGAGGGCGAGGCCTATCAGATTCTGGCTAATGCCACCTATCCCGACTACATGTTCCAAACCGAATGGAATGCTGGATGGAACTATCGTTGTAGCGATAACGGGGGTAGTGGCGACCTGCAATGGGGAAGAACGAAATGTGAGTATCTGCCCGACGGATATTGGACTATTCAAAATGGAAAATACCCTGAGGCTGGTTATTTAGGACCATGGGAAAATGTCATAACTGACGATGCAGAGACGGCATTGAACAAGACTGGAACAAGTGTTGGACATTTCGACATCTTCACCATTCTGCGTGGCGACTATGTAAAGCGTTTCGACACAGGCGTCTCTGATGCCACCTTTGATAATCCGCTTGACATCTCCTATGTCTTTGAGAATCCTGGAGGCGAACGTCGTAGTGTGGTAGGTTGGACCATCGAAGAAGCCAACTGGGGAGTAGAAAGCAATGACGCCTTTGCGGGTAAGGTTGGTGGGTATTATCTGCAAATATGGAACACCTCTGGCGTAGGAAGAAGTGACATTTACCAAGAGATTCAATGTCTTCCCGACGGCTATTATCGCTTCTCGGCGGTGGCTATGGTGAATGACGAAGGGCAAACCCTCAACCTCTATGCTAACGACGAGAAGAAAACAACGCCAAACACGAACGAGGGAACACGAACCAGTGTCATCGCGCAAGTCACAGATGGTAACCTCCGCATAGGACTCGAGGCCGAAGACATCACCTCCTCATGGATTGCTTTCGATGATGCCAGACTGGAATACCTCGGGCTCTTCATGCCTGGAGATGTCAATTACGACGGTCTGATTTCCATTGCCGATGTGACAGCACTCGTCAACATCATCCTTGGCAAAGATTCCGTTGAGCCCTATCAATACAATCATGATGCCGCCGATGTAAACAACGACGGCACCATCTCCATTGCCGATGTCACGGCTCTGGTAAACTTGATTTTAGGGAAGTAGGACTACATAGCGAAGGCGTTGAAACCACCATCGACGACAGCCACAGTACCTGTGACGAACGACGAAGCCTCACTGATGAGGTACTGAATGGTTCCACACAATTCTTCAGGACGACCAAAACGCTTGAAAGGTGTCTGACGAATGACATCCTGTCCGCGCTCTGTCAGCGAACCGTCAGGATTAGTCAGCAAGTCCTTGTTCTGTGTCGTCAGGAAGAAACCAGGTGCAATGGCATTGACACGAATCTTTGATGTGAATTTCGTAGCCACTTCATTGGCAAGGAAAGCCGTAAAGTTGGAGATGCCTGCCTTAGCAGCCGCATAGCCCAATACACGAGTCATCGGACGGAAAGCAGCCATCGACGAGAAGTTCACGATAGCGCCATCGCCCTGTTCGACCATAGGTTTCAGGAACACTTGCGTGGGAATGACCGTACCAGTGAGATTGAGGTTCAGCACTTTCTGAAAGTCTTCTATCTTCACACCGAAGAAGTTTCCCGTTGGCGGAATCGTTGCGCCAGGCATATTGCCTCCTGCTGCATTGAGCAATGCATCGACACGACCGTATCGACTAAGAATGTCGGCACAATTCTGCTCCACGACCTCCTGATTCATCACATCGGACTCAAGGAAACAGGCATCGCCGCCTTGATTGCGAATGCTTCCGACAATGCTTTCACCAAGTTCCTTGTTTCTACCCAAAATCACGACATGAGCACCCTGCTCTGCCAAGTGTTCGGCAATGCTACGACCCAACACGCCTGTGCCGCCAGTGATGACGACGACCTTCTCTTTTACCGAAAATAAGTCTTTCATTGTTATGTCTTCTAATTCTTGTTTATCGGGATTCTGCTATCTCTCTCTTGACCACAGCCATCACGCCATCCATCTGTCCTAAGGCCAACATGCGACCGTGGAACGAATAGCCTGCATTGTAACCCATACGCTCGTCTCCAAGCATCAAAGGAGCATGATCGACACGCATAGGCAGGTCGGGATTGACGCGTTCGAAGATGCGTACAAGGGTTATCAAATCGGCACGACCAGCCAAATGACTGGCTTCATGGAAGTCTCCATTGGGCAACACATCACACGAACGCAGATGAACAAACCAAGTCCTGTCGGCATACTTACGAGCCAAAGCAGGCACATCGTTGTGCGCACCTGCACTCAAACTTCCTGCACAGAAAGTGAGACCGTTGTGGGGATCAGGCACCATATCGAGGAAAGCCTGAATATCGCTGTCACAAGTGACGATGCGTGGTAAGCCAAGAATCTGGAGTGGCGGGTCGTCGGGATGTACGCACATCTTGATGTCATACTCGTTGCACACAGGCATAATGGCTTCAAGGAAATACTTCATATTGGCACGAAGCTGAGCAGCGTCAATGCCCTCATAAAGACGCAACAACTGACGGAATTTCTCTACAGGTTGTTCGTCGTCTTCAGTAATGTTTCCATTGACAAAGCCTTGTGTCTTCACGATGATGTTGTCCACCAACCTGTGTTCGCCTTCTGCATCCATCGTCTTTCGCAGTTCGGCAACACGCTGCAGGGTGTCGGCATTATAGTCTCTTTCTGCACCCTCGCGCTTCAATATATAGATATCGAAGTATGCGAACTCTGCCAGATTGAAGTACAGACTGCTTGTCCCATCACCATTGGGATACTCGAGTGTGGTGCGAGCCCAATCGAGCACAGGCATAAAGTTGTAGCAAACAGTACGCACACCTGCTTTACCCAGATTGGCCAGGCTCTCGATGTAGTTCTCTATCAACTGGTCGCGGTCGGAACCTCCGTATTTAATGCTTTCACTCACAGGCAGACTCTCAACCACACTCCATCGAAGACCATTTTCCTCGATGAAATCACGCATTTTTATCACTTCTTCCAATGTCCACACCTCGCCATTGGGGATGTGATGAAGAGCAGTTACAATACCTTCGACACCTATCTGACGAAGCATCGACAAAGTAATTTTATCGTTTGGTCCAAACCAACGCCATGTTTTTTCCATATTAAAAGACCTTCTCTGTCTCTCCCTTATAGGACGAGAAACGTTTATAAAATATTAACTGTTAATTATGAATTATGAATTACGCATTATGCATTATGAACAGTTATCTGTGGGAACGGGAATGAGATTCCTTGTTTGTTAAACTCGGCATAGATGCGTTCCTGTGTCTGGAAGAAGACATCCCAGTAGTCGGAAGCCTTAACCCAGAGACGCACGGCAAGGTCAACACTGCTGTCGCCCAACTTGGAAACGGCTATAAAAGGAGCAGCAGGTTCGTTGAGGATGCGCTCGTCCTGCCCGAACAATTCGAGAAGTAGCTGACGAACTTGCTCCACATCCTGCCCGTATTCTACGCTAAGAGGAATGTCAACACGCCGATGGGTCTGCTGACTATAATTCACGATATTTCCTCCAGACAGGGCTCCATTGGGCAGATAAATGACCTTGTTGTCGACAGTCCTGAGGACAGTGTGGAAGATTTGAATACCATCCACTGTTCCTGCCACATTCTGAGCCTCGACGTAATCGCCCACCTTGAAGGGTTTGAGCAACAGGATAATGAGACCTCCCGCAAAATTACTGAGGTTCCCACTCAAAGCCATTCCCGCTGCTACGCCTACCGACGCCAGCAATGCAGCAAACGATGTGGTGTTGACGCCCAAAGCACTGACCACAGCCACAATCAGGAGAACGGTAAGCAGTATGTTGACAAAACTTTGCAGGAAAGTCTTGATGGTGGGGTCAAGGTTACGGCGTTCGAGAGCCTTCGTCAGCAGTTTGTTGAGCAGTGAAACCAAGAACCGACCGACAATATATATAAGTAAGGCCACGAGAATGCTCTTACCAGCCTCTACACAAAAAGATATTCCCTGTTGAATGAGTTGTTCGATATGTGACATCTGCAAAACTAACAATAAATTCATCCGTTATCCCTTTTCAACTTTGCTATTTGTTTCAGAATGATGCTATTTTTGTTGCAAAGGTACAAATTAATTGAGAATTGTGAATTGTGAATTGAAGATTATTTCATATCTTTGTAGCAAAAGAAACCCTAAATCGCGAATAGTAAAACATAAATTATATAATATGTATCTTTTAGGTTACGACATTGGAAGCAGTTCCGTTAAAGCTGCATTGGTAGAGACACAGAGCGGACGCATTGCCGCATCGGCTTTCTATCCCAAACACGAGATGCCCATTGCTGCCCCAAAGGCGGGTTGGGCAGAGCAAGACCCCAACATGTGGTGGGAGAACCTGAAACAGGCTTCTGCCGACGTGATGCAGCAGACTGGTGCCCGTCCTGAGGATGTGGAAGCCATAGGCATCAGTTATCAAATGCATGGATTAGTACTTGTGGACAAAGCAGGTCAACCCCTGCGTCCTGCCATTATCTGGTGCGACAGTCGTGCTGTGCCTTACGGCGAACAGGCATTGAAGGACTTGGGTAGTGACTACTGCCTCGGTCATCTACTCAACAGTCCTGGCAACTTCACGGCTTCTAAGTTGGCATGGGTACGCGAGAACGAACCCGAAATCTTCGCAAAGGTATTCCGTTTCATGCTTCCTGGCGACTATATCGCTATGCGACTGACAGGCGAGATGAGCACCACACTGAGTGGGCTTTCGGAAGGCATCCTTTGGGACTTTAAGGAGAACAGCATTGCCAACGAACTCATCGATTACTACGGCATCGACCCCACCACACCTTGCGACCTCGTGAACACATTCGGCCATCAAGGCTTTGTACGCGACGATGTCGCACGCGAACTGGGACTGAAAGCCGGCACACCCGTAACCTATCGTGGTGGAGACCAACCCAACAATGCCCTATCTCTGGGCGTGATGAATCCTGGAGAGGTGGCTGCAACAGCAGGCACAAGTGGTGTGGTGTATGGAATCTTGGACAAGATTAATTATGACCCGAAGAGTCGTGTCAACACCTTTGCCCACGTCAATCACTATGCCGAAGACCCTCGTCTGGGTGTGCTGCTCTGCATCAACGGGACGGGTTGCCTGAACAGTTGGATGCATCGCAATGTGAGCACCAGCCTCTCATACAACGAGATGAACGAACTGGCAATGACTGCTCCCATTGGAGCCGAAGGACTGTGCGTCCTGCCCTTTGGAAACGGCAGTGAACGCGTGCTGGAGAACCAAGCACCAGGTTGCAGCATCCACGGACTGAACTTCAATGTCCACACCCAAGCCCACCTGCTTCGTGCCGAACAGGAAGGCATAGCCTTCGCTTTTGCCTACGGAATGGAAGTGATGCAAGAAATGGGAATGGACATCTCGAAGATACGTGCCGGACAGGCCAACCTCTTCCTTAGCCCGCTTTTCCGTCAGGCTCTTGCCGACGTGACAGGTGCTACCATCGAACTCTGCGACACCGACGGAGCAGCAGGAGCAGCACGTGGTGCAGGCATTGGTGCAGGCATCTATCGCGATGCCGACGAAGCCCTCAGCACACTGCGTATCGTGGAAACCATCGTACCGCAAGAGCGCGAAGCCTATCGCAAAGCCTACGAGCAATGGAAGCGCTATCTCTCCTAGACATTCCCTGGGAAACCCTAGTTTATCTTAGTCAAACCTATTAATAAACCCAATAAAATTCAAATTACTATGAAAGAGTATTTTGCAAACATCGGTAAGATTCCCTTCGAGGGAGCAGAGAGTAAGAACCCTATGGCTTTCCACTACTATGACCCCGAGCGCGTAGTGATGGGTAAGAAGATGAAGGACTGGCTTCGCTTCGCTATGGCTTGGTGGCACACATTGTGCGCCGAAGGTAGCGACCAGTTTGGTCCTGGCACAAAATCATTCCCTTGGAACGACTCTGCCGACCCCGTAGAGGCTGCCAAGCACAAGGTTGACGCAGGCTTCGAGTTCATGCAGAAGGTGGGCATCCCCTTCTATTGCTTCCACGACGTTGACCTCTGCGACGAGGCTGATACCGTAGAAGAGTACGAGAAGAACCTGAAGGAAGTTGTTGCCTACCTGAAGCAGAAGCAACAGGAAACAGGCATCAAACTGCTGTGGGGTACTGCCAACGTATTCGGCAACAAGCGTTACATGAATGGTGCCAGCACGAACCCCGACTTCGACGTTGTAGCCCGTGCTATCGTACAGATTAAGAACGCCATCGACGCCACCATCGAACTGGGTGGTGAGAACTATGTGTTCTGGGGCGGTCGTGAAGGTTACATGAGCCTGCTGAACACCGACATGAAGCGTGAGAAGGAACACATGGCCACCATGCTGACTATGGCTCGCGACTATGCACGCGCCAAGGGATTCAAGGGCACATTCCTCATCGAGCCCAAACCCATGGAACCCACGAAGCACCAGTACGACGTGGACACAGAAACCGTCATCGGTTTCCTCCGTGCTCATGGTCTCGACAAGGACTTCAAGGTTAACATCGAGGTCAACCACGCCACCCTGGCTGGTCACACCTTCGAGCACGAACTGGCTTGCGCTGTTGATGCCGACATGCTCGGCAGCATCGACGCCAACCGCGGCGACTACCAGAATGGCTGGGACACCGACCAGTTCCCCATCGACCATTTCGAACTCGTTCAGGCTATGATGCAGATCATCCGCAATGGTGGTTTCAAGACTGGTGGTACAAACTTCGACGCCAAGACTCGTCGCAACAGCACCGACCTGGAGGACATCTTCATCGCACACATCAGCGGTATGGACGCTATGGCAAAGGCATTGCTCTCAGCTGCTGAAATGATAGAGAAGAGCCCCATCTGCGCTATGGTCAAGGAGCGTTATGCAAGCTTCGACGCAGGCGAAGGCAAGCGTTTCGAGGAAGGAAAGATGACGCTGGAAGAGGCTTACGCTTATGGTAAAAAGGTAGGCGAGCCCAAGCAGACCAGTGGCAAGCAAGAGCTCTACGAGGCCATCGTGGCAATGTACTAAAAACAACCTCTCAACCTCCCCCATGTGGAGGACTTAAAAAGGCCCTTCCCTCCTTGCGAGGGAGGGGTTTTTCGTTCTATTACCCACCGAATGGAGGACTTAAGTCTTTAGAATTTGCACCTTAGGCCTTCCGCGTTTGCACCTTAGGTCTTCCGCGATAAGACATAAGGCTTTGACACACAAGGCCTTAGGCTTAATTATGAAGAAAAAAATAACCACGAAGGAGCAAGCGAGGTTAACAGTTAACAGTTAACAGTTAATTATCGAAGCCCTTGCATGCAGACCTGAGCAGGGAATGTTAATTTTTATTAATATTTATTATTATATATATTATTATATATATAGATATATAGATATAGAGAGGTAGATAGACAGACGAGTGGAAGGGCTCGAGACGAAGTCTCAAGGGTGAAGGGTTCGAAATTTTAACTGTTAACTGTTAACTGTTAACTAAAACAGGTAGGTAACCCATTACACATATTTGTTCCTAACCTATGAACTGACAGCAAAGAAAAAATGAGAGCTCAAATTGATTGAGCCCTCATCCTTTGCGTTGTAGGCAGTTACTCGAACAGGCTGTCATCGAGTGGCATCACCTTCAGACTGCGCAAGTGAGTGATGTCGTTGGAAGGCACACAATCGTGGTGGAAGAGCCACCAGCGACCTTCGTAACGAACGATGCCGTGGTGAGTGGTCCATCCGACTACGGGCTGCAGGAGTTCGCACTGGAAGCGGAATGGTCCGTAAGGATTGTCGCCAACGGCAAGGCAGAGAAGATGGCTGTCACCCGTGGAATAAGAGAAATAATAACGGTCATTGGCCTTGTGCATCCACGAAGCCTCGAAGAAGCGATGGGGGTCAGAAGCCTTGAGAGGACAGCCTTCGTCGTCGACGATGACCACAGGACGCGGTGCCTCGGCAAACTGCAGCACATCGTCACTCATGCGGGCTACAAACGAGGTCAGTGCAGGGGCATCAGCAGGTGCATAGAGCATGGTGCGCTTGTCGGGTGCATGACCAATCTCAACATAGCCTTCAGGAGCAGGTTCGGTGTCGGGCTGTGCAATGGGAACAAAGGGTGCTGCCAAGGGCACGTGCCATTGGAGTTGACCACCCCAGAGTCCGCCATAGTAGCAATAGATCTGTCCATCGTCGTCCTTAAAGACACAGGGGTCGATGCTCAAGGCACCACGAATGGGATGCGGCTGTGGCACGAATGGACCTTCGGGTCGCTCGGCAATGGCTACACCCAGATGGAACTCTCCATTGTAGTCCTTAGCAGAGAACACGAGATAGTAGCGCCCATCCTTCTCTACGACATCGCTGTCCCACATCTGTTTCTCAACCCAGGGCACTTGGTCCTGATCGAGCATCACACCGTGGTCGGTAACTTCTGCCGTCATGGGATCGCCAGAGAGGGAGAGCACGTGGTAGTCGCGCATCTGGAAGTGTCCTCCATCGTCGTCGAAAGCATCACCTGTGTCGCGGTCGTGGCTGGGATAGATGTAAAGTCGGTTGTTGAAGACATGCACCGCAGGGTCGGCCATGTAGTCGCTGGGGAATAAATAGCGGGAAGACATAGGGGTATTCAAATTAAAAATTAAAAGTGAAATAATTATGAATTATGAATTACGAATTATGCGCTCGGCATCTGCGAAGCAGT
>JAGCVH010000005.1 GCA_017962495.1 Bacteroidaceae bacterium | reverse complement strand
ACTTCGCCGGCATAAACTTGACCAGTTGTACCATTGATGCTGATGTAGTCGCCTTCCTTATATACAATACCGTCGATTTCTACGGTCTTAGCCTTGTAGTCAACATTCAGGCTACCTACACCCGAAACGCAGCACTTACCCATACCACGAGCCACAACAGCGGCGTGAGATGTCATACCACCACGAGCGGTGAGGAAACCCTCGGCTGCAGACATACCTGCAAGGTCTTCAGGGCTGGTCTCGATACGAACGAGGACAACCTTGTGACCATCGGCGTGCCAAGCCTGAGCATCGTCGGCGTGGAAGACAATCTGACCACAACCTGCACCAGGGCTGGCGGGCAGACCTTGAGCGATGACCTTAGCCTGAGTGAGGGCCTTCTTGTCGAATACGGGGTGAAGCAGTTCGTCGAGTTTCTGGGGCTCGCAACGCATGATTGCGGTCTTCTCGTCAATCATGCCCTCGTGCAACAGGTCGATGGCAATCTTCACCATAGCAGCACCTGTGCGCTTACCATTACGGGTCTGCAAGAACCACAGTTTGCCTTCCTGAACGGTGAACTCCATGTCCTGCATGTCGCGATAGTGCTTCTCCAGCTTATCCTGCAGAGCATCCAGCTGAGCATAAATCTCGGGCATTGCCTCCTCCATGGAAGGATATTTGACAGCACGCTCTTCCTCGCTGATGCCAGCGCGTTCTGCCCAGCGCTGAGAGCCAATCTTCGTAATCTGCTGAGGAGTGCGGATACCAGCCACAACGTCCTCGCCCTGTGCGTTCACCAGGTACTCACCATTGAACAGGTTTTCACCGTTGGCAGCATCGCGGCTGAAGCAAACGCCAGTAGCAGAGGTTTCACCCATGTTACCAAATACCATGGCCATAACGCTAACGGCAGTTCCCCACTCGTCGGGAATTCCTTCCATCTTACGATACAGGATTGCACGCTCGTTCATCCAACTGCGGAATACGGCACAAATGGCACCCCAAAGTTGTTCAACAGGATCGTTGGGGAAGTCCTTGCCAGTGCGCTCTTTGATGGCAGTCTTGAAACGCTTAACCAGTTCCTTCAGCTCATCCACGCTCAGGTCCTTGTCCAACTTCACACCACGAATAGCTTTCACCTGCTCGATGATTTCTTCGAACGGGTCGATGTCGGTCTTGTTCACGGGCTTCATCTCCAGAACTACGTCACCATACATCTGCACGAAACGGCGATAGCTGTCATAAACGAAGTGGGGATTGTTGGTCTTCTTCACCATACCCTCGGCAACCTCGTCGTTCAGACCCAGGTTCAGGATGGTGTCCATCATACCAGGCATAGAAGCACGAGCACCCGAACGAACACTGACGAGCAGAGGATTCTGGGCATCGCCGAATTTGCAGTTCATCAAGGTCTCGATGTGCTTAACAGCGGCCATAACGTCATCGTTCAGGATTTCCATAATCTTCTCCTGACCAACCTCGTAGTACTCGTTGCAGACATCGGTAGTAATGGTGAAACCAGGAGGAACAGGGACGCCGATGTGATTCATCTCGGCCAGGTTCGCACCCTTACCGCCCAGTTGTTCACGCATCTGGGCATTACCTTCGGCTTGTCCGTTTCCGAAGGTGTAAACTCTTTTTTGACTCATGTTTAATACGTATTAAATAATGTAAGTTTCGTTGATTGTTTGCAAAGATAATGCAAAGCGAGCGAAAAAACAAATTTTGGAGCAGCGAAATCGTTTCTTTAGTACGCTTTCGTAATAAAATGGAGAAAGAATGCTTAGAAAATTATATTTTCTCTGGTTCGTGATGACAGAAATAAGACAAAAGAAGGACCATACATTCAGTACGGCCCTCCCAAAACCTTAAAACTTTATAAGTATGAAACTCTAAAACTCCGCCTTCACGGCGTACTTATTTTATACGATAGTGCGTACACTTAGAACTTGTAACGAAGACCTACAACGGCGACACCTTGCTCTCCCAAACCCAACTCTGCAAAGCCGCGAATGTGGAGGTTGCCAGCCTCAAAGCCGATAGCAGATACCTGGAAGTTGAACATTACGTCCGTTCCACTATACAACTTATCTCCATCATTTTCCTTCTGCCGTTCCATCATGAATGATGCTCCAATACCCACTTTGGAGTACAAACCGATGTGCTCGCGTCGCAACCAGTCAAACTTAACGGCTGGCAGAATGCTAAGGTTGTATTGCTTAAGGTTTCCATCCTTAGTGCTGGTTGTTTTTCCTTCCTTATCCTTCACATTCAGATAGATGTCCTGTTTCATGCAGTTGAAGGCACCTATAGCTCCTACACTCAGGAAACGATTGACATGATAAAAGTATTCGGCTGAAACGGGGACGCTCCAGGTCTTATTCTTATAAGAATAATAGGCGGTAGCGTTTCCGCCAGAGACGATCGAGCTGATGGTGGCAGAGGCGACCACCTGCGTTATCTCGGTCATTGCATTGATGAACCGAGTGTTGGTAACTCCTCCAATACTGACTGAAACGTCGTGCTTTGTCGGGTAATCAATCTGCTTCTGAGCCGAAGCATTTGCAGTGAATAGAGAAAAGCCCACAAGGAATAATAAAAGCTTGAACTTGTTCATCATATAATATTTTATGGTAATTTTGTACAAAGTTAAGCATAATTCCCAATATTATTGTACCTTTGCATCATAATTATTTAATGATGAGCAGAAAAAGGAAAGAATTGCCCGTCTTGGAGCAGATAGAGATAACCGACGTTGCCGCTGAAGGGAAAGCTTTAGTAAGGGTTAACGACCTGGTGGTCTTTGTCCCTTGGGTGGTGCCTGGTGATGTCGTGGACTTGAAGTTGCTGAGAAAGAAACACAGCTATGCCGAAGCCGAAGCCATACATTTTCATCAGTTCAGCCCGAAGCGCACAGAACCCTTCTGCCCGCATTTCGGTGTGTGCGGAGGTTGCAAGTGGCAGATGTTGCCCTATGAGGAACAACTCAAATGGAAACAGAAACAGGTGACAGACGCTTTGACAAGGATAGGTAAAGTGGAACTGCCTGAGTGCCAACCCATTCTGGGAAGCAAGAAAACACGCGAATACAGAAACAAACTGGACTTCGCCTGCAGCAACAAGCAATGGCTTACTGCTGCGCAGCTGCGCGAAGGAGTTCCCTTCGAGCCTGGAATCGGTTTTCACATCAGCGGTGCCTTCGACAAGGTTTTGCCAATACAGAATTGTGGGCTGATGGACAATCTGAACAACGAAATCCGAAACTGGCTCTATGACTATGCCATCACCCACCATCTCACCTTCTACGACCTCAGAGCACAAGAAGGTTTCCTACGTGGTATTGTCATGAGGAATTCGCTGTCCGGCGAATGGATGGTGACTATGCAGTTTGGACCAAAGGCTCGTGTGGAAGCAAGCAAGGAAGCAGCAAAAGAGGAAGTTAGGACGGAAAGTCTTTTCGACAAGGAAGAAGCTATGCAACTGCTTGAGTCGATGCACGTTCAGTTTCCTCAGATAACGAGTTTGATGTATGTTTACAACCCTAAGTGCAACGATACGTTTGGGGACTTGGATGTAAAGTGTTACTACGGAACTCCCTATATTTACGAACTGATGGAAGGCCTCAGCTTCAAGGTTGGCCCAAAGTCGTTCTATCAGACTAACACCGAGCAGGCCCACGAACTATATAAGGTTGCACGCGAATTTGCCGGACTAACGGGTAATGAATTGGTGTATGACCTTTACACAGGCACAGGAACGATTGCCAATTTCGTGGCAAAGAGGGCTCGCAAGGTCATTGGTATAGAATATGTTCCTGAGGCTATCGAGGACGCAAAGGTGAACTCGGAACTGAACGGTATTACGAACACGGATTTCTTTGCCGGCGACATGAAGGACATACTGACGGACGACTTCATTCAAGAGCACGGACGCCCAGACATCATTATTACTGACCCCCCACGGGCAGGAATGCACGCCGACGTGGTGAAGACCATCCTTCTGGCCGCCCCTGAGCGCATTGTCTATGTCAGTTGCAATCCTGCCACACAAGCACGCGACCTGCAACTGTTGGACGAGGCTTATCGTGTGGTAAAGATTCAACCCGTTGACATGTTCCCTCATACCCAACACGTGGAGAATGTGGTGTTGCTGGAAATGAGAAAAGAAAATGATTATTAGGTAAAAAGATGCAAAATACGGCTATTCTATTGCTTCATTGCCCCGATAAGCAGGGCATTATATCGGAAGTAACCAAGTTTATTACCGATAATAAGGGAAATATCGTCTATCTGGACCAGTATGTGGACAAGGTTGAAAGTATGTTTTTCATGCGCATTGAGTGGGAATTGGATGGGTTTTTGATTCCTCGCGACAAGATCTACGACTACATCACCACCCTCTATGCACAGCGTTACCAAATGAAGTTCAGCCTGTATTACAGTGACAAGCGCCCACGCATGGCTATATTCGTGTCGAAAATGAGCCACTGTCTTTACGACCTGCTGGCAAGATGGAAGGCTGGCGAGTTTAACTGCGACATTCCTTGTATCATCTCGAATCACGAAGACCTTCGCTACGTGGCCGAACAGTTCGACATTCCCTTTTACGTGTGGAGCATCCGGAAAGACCACTCGAACAAGGAAGTGGTGGAGAAGGCCGAAATGGAACTGCTGAAGAAGGAGGATATCTCGTTTATCGTGCTGGCTCGCTATATGCAGATTATCAGCGACGAGATGATAGCCGAATATCCACATCACATCATCAACATCCACCACTCTTTCCTGCCAGCCTTCGTGGGCGCCAAGCCTTATCATCAGGCCTACGAACGAGGTGTAAAGATTATCGGCGCCACCAGTCACTATGTAACGTCGGAACTGGATGCTGGCCCTATCATCGAGCAAGACGTGGCTCGCATTAGCCACAAGGACCCCCCCGAAAGCCTTGTGCTGAAAGGCAAGGATTTGGAGAAGATTGTGCTCTCACACGCCGTATCGAAGCACATCGACCGAAAGATTCTAACATATAAGAACAAGACGATAATCTTTAGTTGAAAATTAAAAACTGAATATCAAACATAGCTCAAAGTTGAAAGTTATGATAAAAGAAGAAACGAGACAAGTCTGGGTCGACTGGATGCGCGTCCTTGCCTGCTTGATGGTGATTACCGTCCACAGTACCGAACCTTTCTACCTTGGCGGTGAGGGTTCGCTCATCCTTACGCATGCCGATGCCCGATGGGTTTCATTTTTCGATACCTTCGTGCGTGCGTGCGTACCTCTTTTTGTAGTAGCCAGCAGTTATTTGCAGTTTCCCCTCCACTATTCCACGGGCGAATTTCTACGTCGTCGTTTGGTGCGCGTAGTTGTGCCTTTTATAGTGTGGACGATTGTCTATGCGCTTGCGTGGGGAGATCCTGTTGAGAACTTCCAAGGTCTGTTGCTCAATTTCAATTATGCGGCAGGACATCTGTGGTTTGTCTATATGCTCTTGGGCCTCTACTTACTCATGCCCATGCTCTCGCCCTGGGCCGAACGAGTTGGGAAACGGGAGTTACAGTTCTATCTCCTGCTCTGTTTCCTAACCACTCTCCTACCCTTTGTCCGCGCTTGGTTTGGTGGCGAACCTCCCGTCATGTATGGTCCCACTGGTATTCCTAATCCTGCTAGATATCCTTTGTGGGGAGAAGCCAGTTGGAATGCCTATGGCTTGTTCTATTATCTAAGTGGCTTTGTCGGTTATATGCTATTTGGACTTTATCTGCGTCGTTTCGCAGGTTCACTTTCGTGGAGTCGCACACTTGCCATTGCCCTTCCCTCGTGGCTCATTGGTTTTGCCATCTGCTATCTGGGCTTCCTTACGGCAGTGGAGGCTGATGCTCAGGGAGTGTTCCCCATTGAAGGCCCTACAGGTCTGGCCGCCGTTTGGGAAACCACATGGATTAATGATACTGCAAGTGTGGCTTTGATGACCATTGGATGGGTGCTCATTTTCCGTAAGATGACGGCTCAAGGAGGTTTCTATAAGCGTATATTGCTTCCCGTCTCGAAGGCAAGTTATGGAATGTATCTGTGCCACTTGCTTGTACTTGTAACGGTAAGCGGTTGGTTGCGTTCTTCCTTGGGCATCGGGACAGAAGGTCAACTGGGCATATGGACAACTCCAGTGCAAATCATATGCACGGCTCTTGCCACATTCCTTATTACTGCAGTTTTCAGTGTCGCAGTTCAACGTATCCCGCGTTTGGGCAAGTGGATTATAGGATAAGACAAAAAGTAAAAAAAGAAAAAGCGGGAACGCAACGCATAGTTATTGCAAGGCGAAGAGGAACTGTTGGTTGACATATTCCCATCTAACAGTTCCGAAGTGGATGAGGCTGGCCAAGGCGCCGATGACCTTGCGACGAGGAAGTTTGGACAGACGGACAATTTGATTTAAAGTGTGCCATCCTTGCATGACATGGAGCAAAAGGCGGATGTCGTCGTCGTAAGCGAACGCCCCACCCTGTAGTTTCTGAGACTGTCGCCAAAGCGCCAGAAGAACGGGCGATGCAACGATGTTTTCATCATGGATGCGAACATAGGCTCTTAGGCGTCCTTCCTCGTCAAGAGCGCAGACGGGACGCCTGTCAGAAGGCGGTATGGTAGCAATAACGATAGCACGCCCATTGGCATGATAGGTGTCGAACCTGATACTCGGCTCTGGTTTACAATATTTATAGGCGGCCTGGTGCATCATGTACATCTCTTCCTCTGACCTGACACCAGAAAGATGACCGTCGTCACGAACGCCAATCAGTAAGCGACCTCCATCGGTGTTTGCAAATGCCGATACCGTTTTGGCCAACTTGCAGGCATCGGAAACTCGGTATTTGAAGTCCTGCAGCTGGTGTTCGCCCTCACGGACAAGGGTAAGAAGGTATTGTCTATCATCCATATGCTGATGCAAAGGTAACTGATTAATTGCTTATCAAGAAACTTTTACGCCATTTCCTTTGAAATTCGAGGAATAACTGCTACTTTTGAGGCGACTAATCACAAGATTATGAAAATAAATAAGAAAGCGACTGAGGTGCTAACGGCTATCGTGATAGCTGCTGGCGGAGGCTTGATGACGACTTCATGCCATCCCAATCGAGCTCTCGACTCCCAACTCACGACTCAGGGCAATCCCTTTCTCCCTCTCTGGGAGCACATCCCCGACGGAGAACCCTATGTGTTCGAAGACCCCGACCAGCCGGGCAAGCTGCGTGTTTACATCTATGGTTCGCACGACAACCTGAAGACGGAGTATTGCGGACGCGACCAAGTGGTGTGGTCGGCATCGGTGGACAGTCTGAATCATTGGCGTTATGACGGCATCATCCTTGTGGTGGACCGAAATGGCAAGGGCGAGAAGTTCGATGCGAACGGTACTGCCGATGTGTTGTATGCGCCTGACGTTACACTGGTTACAGATGCTGACGGGAAAAAGACCTATTATCTGTTCCCCAATGACCAAACGGGCTATCGCAACGGACTTATTGCCAAGAGCAACCGTCCGGATGGTCCCTTCGAGGTGTGCAACTGGAAAGCCGAGAATGCGAATCAGGTGGATGGCATTTATGGCTTCGACCCAGCTGTGTTTGTCGATGACGACGGACGCGTTTACGGCTATTGGGGGTTCGAGCATTCCTTTGCCGCAGAAATCGACCCCGCCACCATGTGTACCGTGAAACCAGGCACGGAGATTGTGGATGGTATGGTGTCTGGCCGGAACGAGCCTGGTATCTTCCGCTTCTTCGAGGCATCCAGTATCCGAAAGATTCAAGACAAGTACGTCTTCATCTACAGCCGCTGGACGAAAGACGGAGAGTTTGGTCTGCCCGAAACCAACTACACACTGGCTTATGCCTACAGCGACAACCCACTCGGCCCATGGACCTATGGAGGAACCATCATCGACGCTCGAGGTCGGGAGATTAATGAACAAGGTGACACCATTGCCTCGGGAGTTGTAAGTGGTAACACGCATGGCAGCATCTGTGAAATCAATGGACAATGGTATGTCTTCTATCATCGTCAGACAGGGACAAACGAGTATGCCCGTCAGGCCATGGTGGCCCCTATCGACGTAAAGGTTGAACCAGGTGTAGGAGGGAAAGTTGAGATTAGCGAAGGCGAATACAACAGCAATGGCTTTGCCCTTGACGGCCTCAATCCCTTCGAGAGACATTCGGTTGGTATCGCATGTTGGCTGACAGGCCCGAAGGTGGCAGAGCACGTGTGGCCCAACAACATCTTTTATGGCTCTCATGTAGAGGCTTCGTACGGCACTGCGTCGAACTTCGACCAACCTTACGCCCTGCAGAACAACACCAATCGCGTGGTGAACAACACCGACGGGTCGATTGTGGGTTACAAGTACTTCAACTTCGATGCCAAAAGGTTGGATAAACTGAACAATCTGAAGCTAGTCCTGCGCCTCATACCCGAGGGAATAGATGGCACCATCGACATCATGATGGACCGCCCCTGGACCTCGCAAGGGGGCAGGAAGATAGGGCAGATAGAACTGAAGGCCGACATGCCGAACACCATTTGCGAACTGACGACAACCATTTCCAACAATGTCCCCAAGAGCGACCTCGCTGGCAAGCACGCCATCTTCTTCGTCTTCAAGTCCGATACCAAGGACAAGTCGCTCTGCACGCTCGAGGACTTCGTCTTCAAACACTGACCAATCAAGCAATTAAAGGATGAAGGGGACCTACCAAACGGTAAGCCCCCCTTTTCCTTTTGTCGCGTCTGCAATGCTATTCCTCGGAAAGGTCAACCTTGAGCTTCAGCTCGTCGAGTTGACTTTGGTCGATGGGACCTGGCGCATCGAGCATAACATCGCGCCCTGAGTTGTTCTTGGGGAAGGCGATGCAATCGCGGATGGAGTCAAGTCCGGCAAAGAGACTGACAAAGCGGTCGAGGCCGTAAGCCAGACCTCCATGAGGAGGAGCTCCATATTTGAAGGCGTTCATGAGGAAACCGAACTTCTGTTGAGCCTGCTCGGGAGTGAAGCCCAGAATCTCGAATATCTTCTGCTGCAGCTTGGCATCATGGATTCGGATGCTACCTCCACCTACCTCCACACCATTGATGACCATATCGTAGGCATTGGCGCGGACGCTGGCTGGATCGGTGTCGAGGAGAGGGATGTCCTCGGGCTTGGGCGAGGTGAACGGATGATGCATTGCCATGAGGCGCTGTTCCTCGTCGCTCCACTCATACATGGGGAAGTCAATGACCCACAGGCACGAGAACTTATCCTTCGGACGCAAGCCCATGCGCGAGCCCATTTCCAAACGGAGTTCACAGAGTTGCTTGCGAGCCTTTAGGGTATCTGGTCCGCTGATGATGAGGATAAGGTCGCCGGGCTTCGCGTTCATGGCCTCCTTCAGGTTGTCGAGCACCTCTGGGGAATAGAACTTATCAACGCTTGACTTCACGCTTCCGTCCTCTCCCACTCGAGCGTACACGAGGCCCTTCGCCCCTATCTGAGGACGACGGACAAAGTCAGTGAGCTGATCCAGTTGCTTGCGCGTGTAGACGGCCTGTCCCTCGCAGCAGATGCCACCGATGTATTCGGCTTCATTGAAAACTGAGAACTCGCCAGTCCCCTTGAGCACATCCATGAGTTCGACAAACTTCATGTCGAAGCGCGTGTCAGGCTTGTCCGAACCGTAATACTTCATCGCATCGGCCCAGGTCATGCGAGGCAGCGTGGGGATATCGATGCCCAGTATGGCTTTGAAGAGATGTCGGCTCATGCCTTCAAAGGTCTGCAGGATGTCCTCCTGCTCTACAAACGACATCTCGCAGTCTATCTGTGTGAACTCGGGCTGTCGGTCGGCACGGAGGTCTTCGTCGCGGAAGCACTTCACAATCTGGAAATAACGGTCCATGCCCGCAACCATGAGCAGTTGCTTAAGCGTTTGCGGACTCTGGGGCAAGGCATAGAACTGGCCGGGATTCATGCGGCTGGGCACCACGAAGTCGCGAGCCCCCTCAGGTGTGCTATTAACAAGCACGGGCGTCTCTATCTCCATAAAGCCCTGCTCGTCCAGGTAGCGTCGTACCTCGAACGCAAACTTGTGGCGCAACTCAAGGTTGCGTCTCACGTTGGGACGGCGCAGGTCCAGATAACGATACTTCATCCTAAGGTCGTCGCCGCCATCGCTTTGCTCCTCTATCGTAAAGGGGGGCGTGATGCTCTCGTTAAGCACGTTCAGCTCGCTCACTATGATTTCCACGTCGCCCGTGGGCAAGTTCCTGTTCTTGCTCTGGCGCTCGCTGACCTCGCCAGTCACCTGCACCACCCACTCGCGTCCCATCCTGTTGGCACGCTCACAGAGGGCCTCGTCCTTCGACTCATCAAACACCAACTGGGTAATGCCATAGCGGTCGCGAAGGTCCGCAAAGGTCATACCACCCATCTTTCGCGTGCGTTGTACCCATCCGCTCAGGGTCACGCTCTCCCCAACATTGGCCAGCCTCAGCTCGCCACAGGTCTTCGTCCTATACATCTTTTCTTTGTTATTATTTCATCATTGAGCCACAAAGATACAAAATAATTATCAATTGCCAACTATCAATTGCTAATTAAATCGCGTTCGTGATGATTTCGCCACAAAGCGCAGGGACCGCGACGCGAGAGCATATGGCTTTCGGATGGAAGACCTAAGGCCTTCCGGAATAAGACCTAAGGTCCTCGGCGATAAGACCTAAGGCCTTCGGCGATAAGACCTAAGGCTTTCTGAGATAAGGTCTAAGGGCATTTGAGATAAGGCTTCATTAGAGGAGGGCGAGCAACTCGAGCGGGGAGTCGACGAAGGCAGAGGCACCAGCCTGGACGAGGTGGTCCCTGTCGCGAAAGCCCCAGAGCACGGCGACAAAGGGCAGGGAGGCGTTGCGCGCCGTTGCCACATCGACCTCGCTATCGCCCACATAGAGGGCTTCGTCGCGCGAGACACCGAGTTGGCGAAGGGCAAGATTCACCATATCGGGCGCAGGCTTCATGGCCATACCTTCGCGCTGACCAATTGCCACATCGACTAAGCCTCGGAAAAAGATATCATAGAGTTCGTCGACTCCCGCCTGCAATTTGTTGCTCACGATGGCCGTCATGAGGCCTCGCTCCTTCAAGGCCGTCAGCAGGTCCGAGATACCGGGATAAAGCGTGGTATGGTCCTGACAATGAACGAGATAGTGGCGACGGAAGTGGGCGAAACACGCTTCCACCTGACTCGCCTCAACGGGTCGCCCCTCGAAAGCCGAGGGCGCAGCTCTCTCAATGAGCTTGTGCACCCCGTTCCCCACGAACTGGCGAATCTCGTCGAGCGAGCGTTCGGGCCATCGCATACGGCGAAGGGCGTAGTTCGCGCTGTCGGCAAGGTCCTGAAGGGTGTAGGTGAGAGTGCCGTCGAGGTCGAATATGATTGCTTTTCTCAATTGAGAATCGACAATTGAATAGTGATACTTAACTTACTGAGCCTTAGGGTTACTGGGCAAAGGCCATCATGCGGCTAAGGTATTTCCCAATGATGTCGAACTCCAGGTTGACGACCGTCCCCTCGTGGATGGAATGGTAGTTGGTGTTGTCGAAAGTATATGGGATGATGCACACCTCGAAGCTATCGTCGTCGGGACGGCAGACAGTGAGGCTTACGCCATTGACCGTGACGCTTCCCTTGTCGACGGTGACATAGCCGCGACGAGCCATCTCGGGCGATGCCTCATAGCGGAAGCGGAAGACATAGCTGCCTTGCTGGTCCTCGACACTGAGGCATCGGGCCGTCGTGTCCACATGTCCCTGCACGATATGCCCGTCTAACCTGCCGTTCATCATCATGCTTCGTTCCACATTCACCTCGTCCCCGACCTGCAAGAGCCCAAGGTTGCTGCGCTCGAGAGTCTCGCGCATGGCGGTTACAGTATAGGTTTCATCGGTCAGACGTACTACTGTGAGACACACTCCATTATGGGACACACTTTGGTCAATCTTCAACTCCCCTACGAAAGAGCAGGTGAGCGTGAAATGAAGGTTATCGAGTTCCTTCTCTATCGCCACCACGCGGGCGGTTTCTTCTACAATTCCTGAGAACATAATTCGCTTATTTTTTTGCAAAGATATAAAAAGATTAGGGAATAAGGATTAGGGATTAGGTTTTTTTTCGTATCTTTGCGCCCGTTACTATTATTAATAATAAGGTATTAAGATGCTTAGAATAGCCGTACAATCAAAAGGGCGCCTCTACGAGGACACTATGAACCTGCTCGCCGAGGCAGGTATTAAGATATCGGGCAACAAGCGCACGTTGCTCATCGAAAGCACGAATTTCCCCATCGAAGTGCTTTACCTGCGCGACGACGACATACCCCAGAGCGTGGCCACAGGCGTAGCCGACCTGGGTATCGTGGGCAAGAACGAACTGGAAGAACGGGGCGAGGACGTAGATACCATTCGTCCCTTAGGCTTCAGCAAATGCCGCCTGTCACTGGCTATCCCAAGGTCGGAAGAATACACGGGCTTGTCCTGGTTCGAAGGGAAAAAGGTTGCCACAAGTTATCCCCGTATCCTGAAACGCTTCATGCAAGAGAATGGTGTTCGGTGCGACATACATGTCATCACGGGAAGCGTAGAGATAAGTCCGGGCATAGGCTTGTCGGATGCCATCTTCGATATCGTCTCGAGCGGCGGTACGCTTGTGAGCAACAACCTGCGCGAGGTGGAAGTGGTGATGAAGAGCGAGGCCTTGCTCATCGGCAACAAAACGCTGAGCGAAGAGAAACGCGCCATCCTCGACGAACTGCTATTCCGCATCGAAGCGGTCAAAACTGCAGAAGACAAGAAGTATGTCCTCATGAACGTTCCCAGCGAAAGGCTTGCCGACATCATCGACGTATTGCCTGGCATGAAGAGCCCTACGGTGATGCCTCTGGCAACGCCCGGATGGAACAGCGTACACACGGTCATCGACGAGAAAAGCTTCTGGCAAATCATCAGTCGGCTCAAGGAACTGGGCGCAGAAGGCATACTTGTGATTCCGGTCGAGAAAATGATTGTTTGACATAAGACATAGGTTCGGATTTGAAAACATACAGATACCCCAAGGAAGCGGAATGGGCAAAACTGCTCCAACGCCCTACAAAAGACGCCACCACACTTAATGAGACGGTGGCGAGCGTGCTCAGCGACGTGCGCCAGCGCGGCGACGAGGCCGTACGCGAATATGAGGAAAAGTTCGACAAGGTCCGCCTCGACTCACTCCTCGTCAGCAAGCAAGAGATGGAGGAAGCCGAGGAACAAGTGGGCGAAGACCTAAAGGATGCGCTCGCACTGGCTCATCGCAACATCCACACCTTCCATGCTTCACAACGCTTTCAAGGAGAACCCTGCCCCGTTGCACCAGGAGTCACATGCTGGCAACGCGCTATTCCCATCGAGCGAGTAGGCTTATACATTCCCGGCGGAACTGCGCCCTTGTTCAGCACCGTACTCATGCTTGCCACTCCGGCCAAGATTGCTGGATGCAAGGAGATTGTGCTCTGCACCCCTCCCAATCGCGAGGGCAAGGTTCATCCCGCCATACTTGTGGCAGCAAGGATTGCAGGCGTCAGTCAAATCTTCAAGATTGGAGGCGTGCAAGCCATAGGCTCAATGGCCTACGGAACGGAGTCTGTACCCAAGGTCTATAAGATATTCGGGCCGGGCAACCAATATGTGATGTGCGCCAAACAACAGGTTTCGCTTCACGACGTCGCCATCGACATGCCTGCAGGTCCAAGCGAAGTGGAGGTTATAGCCGATGCTTCGGCCCGTCCTGCCTTTGTTGCCGCCGACCTGCTCTCGCAAGCAGAACACGGAGTCGATAGTCAGGTGTTGCTCGTGACCACATGCGAGGAGTTGGTGACACAAGTCGAAGTGGAGGTGGAACGCCAGTTGGCATTACTCCCCCGTAAGGATATTGCCGCCCAAGCCTTGGAGAACAGCAACATCATCGTCTTGCACGATGACGAAGAAGTAATGCGTCTCACCAACCAATACGCACCAGAACATCTCATCATAGAAACGAGCAATTGCCAACAGCTGGCCGAGCAAGTGGTGAATGCCGGTAGCGTGTTCATCGGGCATCTTACGCCCGAGAGCGCAGGAGACTATGCCAGCGGCACCAATCATACCTTGCCCACCAACGGCTACGCCTTGGCGTACAACGGCGTGAACCTCGACAGTTTCCAACGAAAGGTTACTTTCCAGGAACTCACAGCCGAGGGCTTGCACAACATAGGCCAGGCAGTGATGACGATGGCAGCAAGCGAACAACTGGAAGCCCACAAGCGGGCAATGGAAATAAGAATGGAATCACTATGAATCTCGAAAGACTTGTAAGACCAAACATACTTAAGCTCAAGCCGTACAGCTGTGCTCGCGATGAGTTTAAAGGCAGGGACGCAAGCGTGTTCCTCGATGCCAACGAGAACCCATACAATGCTTCGCTCAACAGATATCCCGACCCCTTGCAGGAGGACTTGAAGGCAGAACTCTCACAGGTCAAGGGCGTGCCTGCCGAATATATGTTTCTCGGCAACGGAAGCGACGAAGCCATAGACCTCATCTATCGCATATTCTGCGAACCGCGAAAGGATAATGTGGTTGCCATCTCCCCTACATATGGGATGTATGAAGTATGCGCCCACATCAATGATGTCGAGTATCGTCCTGTGTTGCTTGACGAGGGTTTCCAGATGAATGCAAAGAAGCTCTTGGCGGCAACCGATCACCACACGAAGGTCATCTGGATATGTTCACCCAACAACCCCACGGGCAATTGCATGCAACGCCAAGAGGTGGAGACGGTGATAAAGGAGTTTCCGGGCATCGTTGTAGTGGACGAAGCCTATAGCGACTTCACGCAAGCCCGACCATTCCGAAGCGACCTGCCCCTCTACCCTAACCTCGTGGTTCTGAACACGATGAGCAAAGCATGGGCGTCTGCAGCAATCCGACTGGGCATGGCCTTTGCCGACCCCAGCATCATCGCCTTGTTCAACAAGGTGAAATATCCTTACAACGTGAACATACTTACGCAACAGCAGGCAAGGGAAATGATTCACAACCGCCCGAAACTGCAACAATGGATGACAACCATACTGACGGAACGGCGACACCTCATGCCAGCGGTGGCAGAACTGCCCTTGTGTAAGCAAATCTATCCCACGGATGCCAACTTCTTCCTCATACGCGTGACGGATGCCAGCCGCCTTTACAACTATCTGGTGGATCACGGCATCATCGTGCGCAATCGCAGTCGTGTGGCACTATGTGACAATTGTCTGCGCATCACCGTAGGCACGCCCCAGGAGAATTGCGAATTGCTTTCGGCGCTTAGGCAATATAAGGATTAAGAATAAGGATTAGGCGTTATGAAGAAAATACTATTTATCGATCGCGATGGCACTCTGCTACGCGAGCCCAAGGACGAGCAAATAGACTCGTTCGAGAAATTTAGTTTCGTGCCGGGAGCCATCTCTGCATTGCGCTTCATCAGGCAACATACCGACTACCTTTTCGTTATGGTGTCGAACCAAGACGGGCTTGGAACGCCCTCCTTTCCCGAGCATGACTTCTGGCCCTATCACAACCTGATGCTCGAAATCCTGCATGGCGAGGGAGTGGAGTTTGATGTTCAACACATCGACCGCTCTTTTCCTGCCGACAACCTGCCTACGCGCAAACCTGGTACGGCTATGCTCAAGCCCTATCTCGACGGGGCTTTTGACATCGCAAACAGTTACGTTATCGGCGACCGCGAAAGCGATGCGCTTTTGGCCAAGAATCTGGGATGCAAAGCCCTTATTCTCTCCGACGAGATGACTTGGGAACGCATCCGCGACATCGTATATGCCGGCGAGCGAGAGGCACAGATGCGTCGCACGACAAAAGAGACGGACATCGAAGTCAAACTTAATCTTGACGGCACAGGAGAAGCCAACATCAACACAGGCATCGGCTTCTTCGACCACATGCTCGAACAGATTGCCCACCACGGAAGCATAGACCTTACCGTTCAGTGCAAGGGCGACCTTCATGTCGATGAACATCACACCATCGAGGACACGGCCTTGTGCCTTGGCGAATGCCTGCATCAGGCACTTACCGACAAGCGAGGCATCGAGCGATATGGCTATTGTCTGCCCATGGACGACTGCCTTTGCCAAGTGGCTCTCGACTTTGGCGGACGCCCTTGGTTGGTATGGGATGTGGAGTTCAAACGAGAGAAGATTGGCGACATGCCTACGGAGATGTTCCTGCACTTCTTCAAGAGCCTGAGCGATGCCGCACGCATGAACCTGAACATAAAAGCGAGCGGAGACAACGAGCATCACAAGGCAGAGAGCCTGTTCAAGGCTTTTGCACGCGCTATGAAGATGGCCGTCCGACGCGATACGGAACACATGCAACTGCCGTCAAGTAAGGGAGTGCTCTGAGAACATAGGTGAATTGAGAATAGAGAAATAAGATACGGTGCAACATTATCCCTCACAATTGTTGGAACGAGCTGTTGAGGAGTTCTCCAAACTCCCGGGTGTAGGCAGCAAGACGGCCATGCGCCTGGTACTCCACCTGCTTCGGCAGGACACCAAAAGCGTGGAAGTCTTTGGTCAGAGCATCATTCGCCTGCGTCAGGAAGTAAAGTTCTGTCGCGTTTGTCATAATATCAGTGATGCCGACGTCTGCGAGATATGCGCCAATCAAAGGCGTGACCACTCCATCGTGTGCGTGGTCGAGAACATTCAGGACGTTATGGCCATCGAAGCGACTCAGCAATATCGCGGCACTTATCATGTGCTCGGCGGAGTAATCTCTCCGATGGACGGCATTGGTCCCAGCGACTTGCAGATTCAGAGCCTTGTTGAACGCGTCAACAACGAGGACATAAGCGAGGTCATCCTTGCGCTCTCTCCCACCCTCGAAGGCGACACCACCAACTTCTACCTTTACAGGAAGCTGGCCGACTCAGGCGTGAAGATTACCGTCATTGCGCGTGGTGTGGCGCAGAACGATGAACTACAATACACAGACGAAGTAACACTTGGACGTTCCATTATTAATCGAACACCCTTTAACGTAAATCAATGAATTCCACCCTACAATACCTGTTGCAGATTGGCCTCTGCCTAATTACTTTGGTCGCAATCATACTTGCGCTCACCTCCAAGCCCCTAAGTCGTACACTGCGCATGATAGCCGCCTTATGCCCCGTCATACTGGGAGGCATCTGGTATCTCATCACGAAGGAGGAGAGCGGCTTCTTTGCCCTGCTCATGGGCTTTGTGGCTCTCATGTTTGTATTCTTCCATCCTCGAAAGAAGCAACAAGAGGAGGAAGATAAACAGTAAGTGAATGATGGACCTATCTGTCGTCATCGTCAGTTATAATGTCAGGTACTACCTCGAGCAGTGCCTGCGTTCCGTGTTCCGCTCACAAGGCAAGTGGGAGATGGAGGTCTTTGTCGTAGACAACAATTCCGCTGACGGTTCCGTCGAATATCTCTCAGCACGCTTCCCGCAGGTTCAATTCATCGCGAACAAGGAGAATCTGGGTTTCTCTCGCGCAAACAACCAGGCTTTGCGTCAGGCAAAGGGGCGCTACATGCTACTCCTGAATCCTGATACCATTCTTACTGAGAACACCCTTACCGACACCTTGGAGTACCTGGACAAGCACCCTGAAGTGGGAGCATCAGGAACTGCCATGTATGGGAAAGACGGACGTTTCGCCTGGGAATCGCGCAGAGGAGTGCCTGCCCCTTGGACGGCATTCTGCAAGATGACCGGCCTCACGGCAATGTTCCCTCACAGTCGTCGGTTCGGACGATATTACATGCGTTACCTCAATCGCGAGGAGGCGAATTACATCGAGGTCATAAGCGGCGCATACATGATGCTTAGGCGCGAGGCACTAGAGCAAGTGGGATTGCTCGACGAGAGTTTCTTCATGTACGGCGAAGACATAGACCTCTCCTACCGCATGCTCCAAGGCGGTTGGAAGAATGCCTACGTACCCTCGCCCATCCTTCACTACAAGGGCGAAAGCACGCAAAAGTCGTCGTATCGTTATGTGCATATCTTTTACGAGGCCATGCTCATCTTCTTCGACAAGCACTTCAGCAAGCGTTATCGCTTGCTTGCTCTGCTCATCCGACTTGCCGTCTATCTGCGTGCCGGCATTGACGTGCTGAAGCGCCTCCTGCAACGCTTTATGGCCCTCCTTCCTCAACGCCCAACGAAGCCGGATACCATCCTTTGCGTGGGACCAAAAGACTCTCTGCCCCTAATACTTGACATCTGCAGGCGCAATCGCTTGAATCCTACACCGCTTGAAGTGGAAGCAAGCAAGGAAATCAAAATCGACAGGCACGACTATACCTACATCCTTTTTAATACCACCTTCTTCTCTTACGCCGAGGTCCTCGAGCAACTCATCGGCCTCTCTGGCAAAGGCAGTCGAATGTCTATAGCCACGTACGATTCCTCGTCAAAACTCATAATCTTGCCCTATGACGTGCTCAGTTAAACTCCGTGCTCTCGAGCCTGAAGACCTTGAACTCATACACGCTATCGAGAACGATGCCGAGCTTTGGCCTTGGGCAGGAGACGCGCAACCTTACTCTCGTTTTGCCATACGGCAGTACCTTGCCGAACAATCGGGCGATATCTATAAGGACGGACAACTAAGGCTCATAGTCACTTGTGATGAAAGCCCTGTTGGCATAGTTGACCTCACTGACTTCTCTCCCCACCATCGGCGGGCGGAGGTGGGAATCGTTCTCCTCCACGACTTCCATCGTCAAGGTATAGGCTCGACGGCACTGCGATTGCTTTCAAACTATGCTTCCGAAAGGCTTCACCTGCGTTCACTCTATGCTTATGTGGCACGCGACAATGCCCCTGCGCAAGCGCTATTCCGCCAAATCGGCTACGAAGAAGTGGGTTGCCTGCAACGATGGATTGAAGGAAGTCAGGAAGCCACCCTTTTCCAACTTATGCTTTAAGCGTGCATTAGCGACAAGCCCTAAGCCTTATTGAAAAACCCTTAGGCCTTATTGCAGAACGCCTTAGGCGCAAACGAATCGAACCTCAGGTGCAAACAAATCGTACCTCAGGCGCAAACAAATCGTACCTCAGGCGCAAATTAATCGTACCTTAGGTGCAAAACAATCGTGCCTTAGGTGCAAAACAATCGTGCCTTAGGTGCAAATAAAGAAGGCTTAAGCCTTATTCGATAAGCCCTGTATCTTGCTTGCACAAGCATGAGGTTTGGGTTGTACAAGCATGAGGTCTGGGTTGTACAACCTTGAGGTGTAAGTTGTACAACCTCGAAGCCCTACAAGGGCAAGCCTATTTCATCGTAAACTCAAGCGTACCGCCCGCCATGATTTGCTTGTGGGTAATCATCAACTGACGCACAGGGGTTCCGTTGAGTTTAATACCGCGCACATGAACGCGGTTCTCCGTCTTGTTGGGCGCAAGTATGGTGAAATCCTTGCCGTTAGTCAGGTGCATCGTTGCCTTGCGGAATAGCGGAGTGCCGAGAACATATTCGCCACTGCCTGCATTAAAGGGATAGAAGCCCAACGAAGAAAAGATGTACCAAGCAGACATCTGCCCGCAATCGTCATTGCCTGCATAGCCACACGGCGCGGCAAAATAGAAGGAGTTGCGAACCTGTTCGACGAGTTCCTGAGTGCGCGCAGGCCTTCCAGCAAAGTTATATAGGTAAACGGTATGGTGACTGGGTTCGTTGCCGTGGGCATACTGGCCAATGAAGCCACTCGCATTGCCGTTTCTCTCCCCGCTTGTGGCCGTCAGAGTAAAGTTTTCATCAAGTTTGGCAAGGAACGGCTTTACGCCTCCGAGCAGTTCGATAAGTCCCTGAGGATTATGAGGCACAAACCACATGTATTGCCAAGCATTGCCCTCGATGAAGCAGGGTTGCTCGTAGCTAAGCGGGTCGAAGGGCTCAATCCAATTGCCATTCTCATCCTTCGGGCGGAAGAATCCGATGCTGGGGTCGAAGAGATTGCGATAGAACTCACTCCGACGCAGGAATTGCTCATAGTCAGCCGTACGTCCAAGCTTGTGTGCGACTGCTGCCACACACCAGTCATCAAAGGCCTGTTCGAGGGTGATGCTTACGCTCATGTTCTGCTTCGTCTGCGGCATATAGCCATAACGCTCCCACACTTCAAAAGGCGAATTAGGATGACTGCGCTTGCTACTCTCCACCATCGCACGATAAGCCTCCTCGACAGGCACGCCGGGCAATTCGGCAAGAATCGCATAAGCAAGCACGGGGATAGCATGATTCCCAATCATACAATAATTATCCTGCCCCCAAAGGTCCCAGATAGGCAGATAGCCATAGGTCTCATGATGGAGCAACATGTCGCGTACGAACTGAACGGCGATGTCGGGTGCAATGAGGGCATAGAGAGGATGAGCGGCTCGGAAGGTGTCCCAAAGGCTGAAAGTGCTATGATAAGCTTGTCCGTCGGGCATCTGGCGAATCTCATAGTTCGTGTCCATATATCGTCCGTCGGCATCGCTCATCGTATTAGGTTGCATCAAAAGGTGGTAAAGACCCGTATAGAATATGGCTCGCTGTTCGGGCGTCGCTTCTATGTCGATGCACGCAAGCGCTTTCTGCCATGCATCGTGGGCGTTACGGGTGTAATGCTCAAACGACCACTCCTGCGCCTCGGCTTGCATGTTCTTCCGAGCACCAAGGATATCGACGGGGGAGATGGCGACCTTCACCATGAGTTCCCTGCCTCCCTCGGGCGCAAAGGTAAGTGCGGCACGAAGAGAACGCCCGTTCACCACATCGCTCTCTCCCGCACTGCGTTGCCCGTCCATAAGCAGACGCGAGGCTATGGGACGGGAAAACTCGGCACGAAAGTATATCTTACGCAACTTGGCCCATCCCGTGATGAGTCGATAGCCCTCTACCGTGTGGTCATCAACCTGACGAAGCTGGCTTTGGATAATCTTTACATCCCGACGCCCTGCATACTGGTCGCCTCGAAGCATACTGCGATCGAGGTCGAGAACCAAGGTCTGAGGCTTACCGCTTGGGAAGGTGTAACGATGAATACCCGTGCGTACGGTTGCAGAAAGTTCCACTCGCACATCGCTCTCCTGCAGATGCACCCAATAATATCCAGGCATTGCACCCTCTTGCTCATGTGAGAAGCGCTGTCCGAAATTCCCACGTGCCAACTGCCTCTCATCGACTTTCCACGATACGGGCATAAGACTCACGTCGATGAGGTCTGTACATCCAGTTCCGCTTAAATGGGTATGCGTAAAGCCGAATATGCTATCGCGATTGTATTCGTAACCACTACAAGGGTCCCACGAAACATAATTCTCCGTCTCAGGACTCAGTTGCACCATTCCTTGAGGCATTGTTGGCCCAGGGAAGGTGCTACCACTCAAAGCACCAGAAGCATCCGTCTGGGTTCCGATGAACGGGTTTACATACTTCGTGTTATCATCAGCTAACGCGCTTAGGCCTAATACGCACGCAAATAGCGCGGAAACTACCGTCTTCATATCCTTAATTATTAATTAATACGATACAAATTTACAAATTTTTTCAAATTAAAACCCCAAACTCATAAACCTTTAAACTTTTATTTATATCTTTGTAGGTGGATTACAGATAAATAGATTGTTTTACCTATAAAAAACAAGAAAAATGAAAAAGATTCTTTCAATGGTAGTTGTGATGCTGCTGGGTGTAGCATCCATGCAGGCTCAGAACCCCGACAAGGGTCTCTCTTTTGCTATTGAGACTGGTATCGGTTCTGAATGGGAACTTGGCGCACGCGCACAGTACAACTTCAACAAGTATGTTGCTTGGGACGTTGTTAACTTGAAGTATGCCTTCGACTATGGAGATCCCAACTGGAACGAGTTCACCATCCAGACGGGTGTTCGTGGCTTCTCTCCCACCTTCGGTCCTGACCTGAAGGCTTTTGCTGCCCTCGACCTCGGTTATGGTAACATGTGGAAGAACGGCAACACCAGCTGCTTCGCCCTCGACTTCACACTGGGCCTCTATTTCTACAAAGGCTTCTATGCAGGTTACGGCTTTGGTACCCTCATCAACGACGGTCACCATCACGACCACCTGCTCCGTATCGGTTACAACTTCACCTTCTAAGGCAAACGTAGTTAATCGAACACAAGAAAAGGGGTGCCAATCGGCATCCCTTTTTATATGCACAAAAAAAACGCCGAGCGTCTCACGACGATAGGCGTCATTCAATGAAAACAATCTAACTTACCTTAAAAACTAACTAACCTTTTCTTTTTGTCAGTACAAAGGTAAGGGGTTTTGAACAACATGCAAAAAGAATGGCATCCGATTTTGCTCGAATGCCATTTTTCTTGATGTACATCAATTAGCCGATTTAAACTGCGATAGGAAGCGCACGTCATTTTCAGAGAATAGACGCAAGTCTCGCACCTGATATTTAAGGTTTGCAATGCGCTCAATACCCATTCCAAAGGCGTATCCCGTATATTGTGTCGAGTCTATGCCATTGGCTTCAAGCACAGCGGGATCTACCATTCCGCAACCAAGTATCTCAAGCCAACCAGAACCCTTGCACATCGAACATCCCTTACCGCCACAGATGGTGCAAGATACATCCATCTCAGCCGAAGGCTCTGTGAAGGGGAAATAGGAAGGACGAAGACGAATACGTGCATCGGCACCAAACATTTCCTGTGCAAAAAGCAGAAGCACCTGCTTGAGGTCGGCAAAGGAAACATTGCGGTCAACATAAAGACCTTCAACCTGATGAAAGAAGCAATGAGCGCGTGCAGATATTGCCTCGTTGCGATAAACACGCCCTGGGCAGATAACACGAATGGGAGGTTGCTGACGCTCCATTACTCGAGCCTGCACCGAACTGGTGTGAGAACGCAGGATGATATCGGGATGAGCCTCAACAAAGAAAGTGTCCTGCATATCGCGTGCAGGATGGTCATCGGCAAAGTTCATTGAACTGTACACATGCCAGTCATCCTCCACCTCAGGACCTTCGGCAAGAGTGAATCCCATACGCGAGAAGATGTCCACTATCTCGTTCTTAACGATGGTAAGCGGATGGCGAGCACCAAGGCGAATGGGATAAGGCGTACGTGTGAGATCAAGGTCATCACCAGCAACAGCTGCCACCTGAACGGCATCACGCAATTGGTTGATGCGTTCCAAAGCCAAATTCTTCAGTTCATTGATGCGCATACCTACTTCCTTCTTCATCTCGGCAGGCACCGCACGGAAGTCGGCCATAAGGGCATTGAGTTCTCCTTTTTTACTAAGGTATTTAATGCGCAGAGCTTCTACTTCATCGGCATTCTTTGCACTCAGATTCTGCACCTCTGCTATCAGTCTTTCTATCTTGTCAATCATGTTTCTTGAAATTTTCCGCAAAGATAAGAAATAATT
>JAGCVH010000004.1 GCA_017962495.1 Bacteroidaceae bacterium | reverse complement strand
TTTTTCTCTTCTTTCAAAGAAAAGGATAGCGCACAACGAAAAGGACCCGCGGCTATAATTGGACTCGTTTTTTCGCATTCAGAATCGACGGTTCGATTCTCATTTCTTGTACTACTTCTTGTCTATGGAAATATGTCAAAAATCGCTTGCATTTGAGGTGTTTTTCCTCGTTTGCGGGTGCAAAGGTACGGCCTTTTTTCGGACTGACAAAATATTTTAGGAACTTTTTTTGCAAAAGATTATCAATTTTCCTTCATTTCACAGAAAACGCCCCTTATATACATTATATAATGGTACCCGCAAGCGCACACGCGAGAAATTTTAGGCACACATGACAGTAAGAAACACTTTACAGTTGTTTCCCTCGATAAAAGTCGAGAATTTTCTGTCGGAAGAGATAGGTATAGTGCGATTGTATCTGTTGTGACTCGGCACGCATATATTTGGTTTTGGCATCCTGAAACTCAGTAGCAGTTGCCTTGCCATTCTCATATTTGAGTTGCATAAGATTTAATGCCGTGAGAGCACTTGAGAGTGCAACATCACTGCTCTCGCACTGACGGCTTGCCGCCACAGCGTTGTAATAGGCCTGCTGAATCTCTTTATAAAGCGTTTTCTTCGCCTGCTCCAATCGGACTTCCTGAGCATGAACTTGCAGACGGGCCGAACGGACATTGTTGCGAGTGCTCAGTCGATTGAAGATGGGAACGGACAGAGACACACCGAAATACTGATTGAAATTATCACGAAGCTGACTACCGAAAGCCGTGCTCATATATCCAGAGGTGTTATAGTAACTGGTTCCAATGCCTGCACTGAAATAGAGCGATGGATAGTACGCACTCTTAGCCACTGCCACGCTCTTCTCTGCACTCTGCAAACGCGTCTGTTCGGCCTGAATCTGCGGTTTAATCCCGATGGCCTCACTATAAACGAGGTCAGGAGAAGGCAACTCACTGCCCTTAACCGGTTCCACCAAAGGACGAACTACGTCAAAGCCTTCAGGACTCTCCAATTCCAAAAGTTGTGACAACTCCAAAAGGGCAAGCATATAACTGTTCTGCTGTTGGGTAAGCGAGAGCTCGTCACTACTCAATGTTGAACGAATCTGGGAAAGTTCGGCCTCGGAAGCCTTATCATTCTGGAAGAGCAATTCCATCCTATGAACTTGTGCCTGACTCAATTCTACTTGACGCTCTGCCACAGCCACCATATCCTTCTGATAGATGGCCTCGAGATAAGCCGAGGTCACACTAAGCATAATGTTCTCACGAGCATGCTCATAATCCTGCAAGGCAGCCTGAAGATTGAGGCGATGTACCTTGATGTCAGCAGGAATGCGACCACCCGTGATAAGAGGCGCACTGGTACCAAGGCTGAAACTGGTATTTTGAGTATTACGGTTCTGGTAGGTATTGTCCACCGTCAGAGCACGACCAAAACTGAAATTCTCACCAATGCTTCCGTTAAGGTCAGGCAAACGACTGTTGCGTGAAGTGCTCAGCGCAATCTCCTGTTGTCGCACATTGTCTTCCTGCTGCTTGATATTGAGATTGTGGGCAAGCGCATACTGAATACATTCCGTCAGTGTCCACTCGTGAGTTTGCTGAGCAAAGCCCTGCAATGAGACACATAGCGCTATGATGAAGAATACACGACGTTTCATTTCTTATCTTCCTTTAAGATTCCACGAACCTTCTCTCCTACTTTCACACCACTGCGCACCTCTATGTCAACGCCATTGCTCAAACCCGTCTGCACCTGACGGCGATCGAACTTCTGTCGAGGCACGGAATCGGTAAGAACATAGACAAAGGTGCTGTCGCCAGAGAATTCCAAAGCAGCCTCAGGCACACAAATGGCCTTCTTTACTCGATCAAGCACAATCTCGGCATTAGCACCATAACCCGAACGCAAGTTGACGGTGTCGGGCACCGCCAGAGCAGCCTTAATCTCGAACTGATTGGCGCCGTTCGTCTCGCGTCCTTTAGGCGATATGTACTCCAAACGAGCAGGAATCTTCAGATTCTGTACAGCACCAACGGTGATGGTAACAGGCATACCCTCGATGATGCGACCCACTTCGGTCTCATCGATGTTTCCATGAAAGATAAGATTAGACATATCTGCAACGGTGGCAATGGTGGTACCATCATTGAACGAGTTACTGAGAATCACGGAGTTACCTACCTTGACGGGAATGTCCAGGATTAGGCCGTCGACAGTAGAACGAACCAGTGTTGTGCTCATCTTGGCATTGCTCAATGAGATACCTTCACGCACGATGTTGAGTGCATCCTTGCTGTTGACCATTTCACTCTTGGCCTGCTTCAAAGCCACTTGCGACTTCTCGTATTCCTCTGCACTCACCACCTTATCTTGGTAAAGTTTCTCCATACGCTGGAAGTCGGTCTCTGCCTGTGCCAGACTAATCTCAGCCAGACGAACACGGTTTTCGGCACTATTCAGGCTTCCCATATCAGGAATCACTTTCACCTTGGCGATGATTTCATCCTTCTTCACCATCTGTCCAGGTTCTTTGTAAAGATTGGCAATGATACCCGAAATCTGAGGTTTGATATTAACCTCATCACGCGGTTCGATCTTGCCCGTTACAATGGTGGATTTCTCTAAATCCTTCAATTGTACTGTGGAAATCTCGTACACCTTCTCCTTGGGGCGCGACTTCTGATAGAGGAACACGAACGTTCCCACAAAGATGGCAGCAACCAATGCTATCACTGCCCATTTGATAAACTTTTTCATATTATTTGGATTATTCTTATTTTTCGGATTACTTGGATTATTCCTCTCTCATAGCGTCCACGGGTTTTATGTTCATAGCACGAATAGCAGGAGCTAAACCCGCAAAGACACCTAATATGGCAAGCAGAAGCGAAGCTCCAACAGCCACACCAAACGAAATCTGGAACAAAGCCGACGGATATTCGGCATGCGTGGCATTCTCCGTCACTTGCAGGATACCTACAGCCATAGTTATCCCACTCATTCCGGCTATAAGCGTTAGCACTATACTCTCACTCATCACCATTGTCAGGATATCTTTAGGCGTAGCACCAATAGCGCGGCGAATGCCTATCTCTGTCGTGCGTTCTTTCACTGTCACCACCATGATGTTGCTAACGCCAATGGCACCAGCGAGCAATGTGCCCAGGCCTATCATCCAAACCAATATGCTCACGCCGGCGAACAGGCTGTCAATCATGCTGAAGATGGCTTCCGTGTTCACTTTCACGATGGCCTGCGTGTCATCGGGATGAATCATGTGGACGCGTTTCAGTAAAGCCTCCACCTTGTACTGCACCTCAGACATAGGATATTCATCCTTAGCCACCAGAGCCAAGATGTCCACTTCGTTACCTCTGTTGTACATCTGACGCATGGTCTCGTAAGGAAGATAAACTGTAGTTTCGGGATTGCCTCCAATATTAATGCTTCCCGATCCCTTTCCACTCACGCCAATGACACAATAGTTAATGCTGTCGATGCGAAGGAATTCTCCACACGGATTATCTGTGTCAGGGAACAACTCCTCTGCCACACGGCTACCTATCACGCACACCTTCCTAAGCTGAATGCCATCAGCATCCGTGATAGCGCGTCCATATTTCATCTTGGGATTGTCCACTTTTCCATAATCGGCATACTGACCCATCACGGAAACGCCGCAAGACTTGTCATTTGCCAAAGCTCTTGCACCCCACTGACGAATGGTGGGTGTAACAATGCTGATCTCAGGCACGGTATTGCGGATGCGCGCTACATCATCGAATTCCAAATGCCAGACTCTGCCACTACGAAAGCCCTTATAGGGTTCGCTTGTGGTATTCGATATCATGAATCCCGCATTTGAAGCTGCACCTGCGAAGTTCTCACCCAACATCGTCTCAAGTCCTCTGCCACCTCCCATAAGCAGGATGAGCATAAAGACACCCCAAAAGATTCCGAAGGCCGTCAGGAACGTACGCGTGCGATTCTTACGAAGGGAGTCGAAGATTTCCTCCCACAAGTCTGCATCAAATAGTTTCAAACCTTTCATATCTAAGCCCTCAATGCATCTATGGTTTTCACTTTCACCGCCTTGCGTGCAGGGAAGAAGCCTGCCAGCGCACCAGCCACGATAATCACTATGGTGGCCTGGACACAAGTGTGCAGGTCGACCGTCGGGTCGACAAAATACTTGGCTTGGAAGATGCCCATGTCCATGACCTGATTGCCAACGGTGGCATTCATCCATTCGCAAAAGAAGATGCCCAGCAACATGCCAATGTAGCCAAAGATGGCTGTAATGACGACACTCTCCAGCACCACCATCGAAATGATGTTCCACGGACGTGCACCTATGGCACGACGAATGCCAAACTCACGCGTGCGTTCCTTTACGCTGATGAGCATGATATTGCTCACACTGACAACACCACTCAGGAGCGTCAGCAAACCCAAAATCCAGAAAGCCTTGTTCAGGATGCTCATAGCGCGTTGCATTTGTATGTTATCGCCCGCCTGATTCCATATCCACAGGGCACGATCGTCCGTTGGATCGAAGGAATGAATGTGGCTGGTGGCACGTATGTATTCGTCGATGAATAGTTCCATTGCCGAATCCGTAGGGATATTGTGTGTGTTCATCGTAAGTTCGTCGATGAAGCGACCCTTATTGTAGATGGTACACAAGGTGGTATAAGGAACATAGAAATCACTGCCACTAAACATTTCGTTCGTCTTGTAGACACCAACCACGGTGTACAATATTCCTCCCAGTTCCACGCCTTTGCCAATAGCTGATCCCGACTCCTTAAAGAGGTCCTTGCAACTGTTGTTTCCGATCACACACACCTTGCGTTTCTCTGTCATGTCTATATTATTGATGAAGCGTCCTTCCAGTATCTCCACCGCTTGCGAGGCAGCATATTCAGGATAGACACCCACCATGGAGGCACTATTGATGTGATGAGCACCATAACTGGCCACCACTCCCTCGTGGTTGACAGTAGGTATGGCAGAGGTAATCTGATGAGGAAAGTGCCGGCGACTCATATCCAGGTCGCGATCGTCAAGCCTAATCAGGCGTCCTTCCTTGATGCCCTCCCAAGGTTTGGTAGTTCTTCCACCAAAGACATGAACAGCATCGAAGGCGAAGCCCCCCATGTTGTACTGGAAGGAATGGATAACCCCATTTCCTGCTCCCTGCAACACGATGAGTAGGAACAATCCACTCACTACAGCGAAACCTGTAGCAATGGTGCGCATCATATTGCGCCTCAGTGTTCCTTGTATCTCGTGTAATAATTCAAACATAGGTCTTATTCGTTTAAGCCTTAGGCCTTCCTTAATTGAACCTTAGGCCTTATTCGTTTGTGCCTTATGCCTTATTGCAATCGAGCATAGGCCTTATTTCATCACTCCATCTGCACCAAAAGGCGTATGGGCAGAGCCATCGTTCACTTCGATGCTCTCGATCTGCCCATCCTTTATGTGTACAATCTTCTCTGCCTGATAAGCCACTCCGCTCTCATGCGTCACAACGATGATGGTCATGCCTTGCTCGTGCAACTTCTTCAGCAATTGCATCACCTCCAACGAGGTCTTGCTATCGAGAGCGCCTGTGGGCTCGTCGGCAAGAATAATGCGAGGTTGAGTGATGAGTGCACGGGCTATGGCCACACGTTGTTTCTGACCTCCCGACAATTCATTGGGGAGATGGTGAGACCACTCGCGCAGGCCGACTTTCTCCAGATATTCCATTGCCATCTGATTGCGTTTCCTACGGCTTACCCCTTGGTAGAAGAGCGGCAGAGCCACGTTCTCCATAGCATCCTTGAAGGCTATTAGGTTGAAACTCTGGAATATGAAACCAATCATGCGATTGCGATAGTCGGCTGCACGTGTCTCGGAGAGATTGCGGATGAGTGTGCCATCCAAGCGATATTCACCTTCGTCATAATCGTCCAGGATGCCCAGTATGTTCAGCAGAGTCGACTTGCCAGAACCCGATGCGCCCATGATGGCCACGAACTCACCCTTTCCGATGTGCAGGTCGATGCCCTTCAGAACATGCAAAGGCTGAGCACCCTGATACGTCTTATGAATGTTTGTGAGATGAATCATTGTTACTGCTTTGTCTTCATATTAGAGAAATCAATCTTGCAAGCGCCATTGTTTTCGCAATTATAGTCCTTGCATTCACCACTCAGGACACCACGGGCTGCTCCATTGAATTCTACATTGAGTTCATTGCAGAAAATGTTGGCATTGAATTCGCCTGCACCATTGACTTCGATTTCAACGTCGCTCTTTGCCGTCAGTTTGGCAATATCGCACTTCACGGCACCGTTTGCACCCAAATCGAAGTCTCCGACTGAAAGGGTATCGACGACAAGATTGCCTGCTCCGTTCATCTCTATTTCCAGTTTGCCTGGCATTTCGATATTACCCTGCATCTCTATCTTACAACCGCCCGAGATTTCCAAATCAGTCAAAGAGGGTGCTGTGACATAGAGAATGATGCCTGGAGTGTTCTTGTTAATCTTATCGGCACCACTCTTAAGTTTCACTTCCAGTTCGTCCTTTCTAACCACAATCTTGTAGGCATCAAGGCACTTCTCATTACCATGAGCACGAACTGAGCATATGCTGTCCTGAGCATAGATGATGGCAACAGCTCCAGAAGCATCTATCGCACTGAACACTGGCAGATTGAGGTCGCGATCTATCACATCGCCCCACTTGGCAGTGTCTTCGCGTTCGAACACAATCGACTTGTTTATAGCCATAGAGGCCATCTTGTTTATCGTTTCTTCACAACTTGCGAAGAGAAAGGCTATTGCCAAAATAGCGACTGACGAAAAGAAACTTGTTTTCATAATCTTATTTATATTAATTGTTGATTTTATACACTATACGATACAATCTCATTCAGGGTGACACCCAATGTTTTCATGGTACGGAAGAACTCAGGCACTTGCTCGTCGAAAAACTCACGTTTGCGGAGTCCAAGCACAATCTGACGAGCACCATCATTCACGAAATTACCTAAACCACGTCGGGTAACTACTACATCCTGATTCTGCAACCACTCGAAGGAACGGGCAACAGTGTTGACATTGACCTCCACTTCGGCAGCATACTCGCGAACGCTGGGCAACTTGCCTCCCTCAGGGTATTGGCCGGAGAGGATCTGGTCCATGATGCGCTCTGCTATTTGCAGATATATGGCTTTTTGATTCTTGAAGTCCATTTTGTAATTTACGATTTACAGATTTACTATTTACAATTTATTTGACTATTCGTAGCTTTCCCTCCCCTCTGGAGAGTTGAAAAGGCTTCATTTGTTGCGCTTCGTGGTAATCTGAGCACGACAATAGAGGCGATACGACATCCACCAACTGAAGATGGTAACGAGAGAGAAGAAGAGGGTTGCACCCACTTTTATGTAAGTGCTTGCCTTTTCGAGATCGAAGTCTTGAACCCACGACCAGTCAACATCCTTGAGAAGAGGGATGAGAAGACCCATACCCATCATGCTCAAGAAACCGACCATCCAATGGAAGGCATAGGTCCACAGCACGTTATGCTTGTATTTGACGGCATTGCCCAGCACGAATGTGGAAACGAAGGCTATCAAGTATAAGTCGGCAAGCACAGTGAGCCAGAACGAAACATTCTCACCGAATATGGACGAAATAGCATTTGCCGAGTCAAAGAAGATAGGAGAATAGGAAACCCATTCGGCATTAGAGAAACCAAAGACGATGCCTACATAGAGGTACTGCAGAATGTCGAGCAAGAAATAACTGACAACATAGGCCAGGAATGCACCTCCAACGGTCACTAATGCATGGAACAGGAACTTCTCGCCATTCGAGGCAGGAAGGGTCAGTTCCTTGATGCGCGACTGCTTGGTGAGCAAATTATGGAACGTGTATCCGGCAAGAATGGGCCAGGCAAAGATGAAACACTTCGTCATCCAATTTCCCATCTCTGCACCTGGTATGCTGGCCAGAGCCCACTCAGTATTGTGCGTAACACCAAACACCCATATAGTCTTCAGGATGAATATTAAGAGAGGAAGGGACATAACAAGGAAGAGGCCCAGAGCCAACTTCATATATTGTGCGCGATTGATGGCAAAGTTGTAACGCGCTACATTCATAAATCTATTGAAGTTCATATCTGTAAAAATTTAATAGTTTAGTAGCTTATTAGCTTAATAGATTAAATAGTTCTGCGTTTAATCGTTTAAATCATTCAGGGATTAAATGTTAGAAAGAGTGTCGATGAACAACTTCTCGATGTCGATGGGTGCATCGTCGCTCTCTTCCAGCTTCTGGTCGAGCAGAACGCGATTGCGATCGATGATGACAACATGGTCGAGCAACAACTCCACATCGTGCACCTGATGCGTACTGATGATAAGTGTCTTTTGCTCACTCATTCCTGCCACCACGACCTTGCGGAAGAGGCTCTTCGAGAGTATGTCGAGTCCGTTGGTAGGTTCATCGAGCAACAGGTAACGCGTGTTTGCGGCAAGTGCGATGCAGATATACACCTTCTTCTTCTGTCCCATAGAGAGTGAACCGAGATTGACATCGGTAGGCATTTCGAACTCACGCAGACACTTGTCGAGCAATTCGTCACTGAAACGGGGATAGAAGGCCTTGATGGCATTCACATAACACTTGAGGCTAACGGGAGGCAGGTCGTACTCCTCTGGAACGATGAAGATTTCAGAGAGCATCTCTGCATCACGCTTGCGAGCATCCACGCCATCGACCTCCACACTTCCTTTCTGTGCACGAAGCAAACCCGTGATAAGATAGAGCAGTGTACTCTTTCCTGTTCCGTTCTTGCCAAGCAGTCCATACACGCCTCCGTCCTGAAACTGAAGCGAGAAATCCTCCAGCACCTTTGCCGAAGAACTGTAGCCAAATGTTACATTTTCAATACTAATCATAGCTTTTGAATTTATGTTTATAATGTTTAACTTTTTTCTTCTTGGACGACCATGCGTCCGATTCTTAACTCTTATTTTTCAATTCTCTTGTCCTATTGTTTTAGTGTAATAGTTTGATAGGACACTGCAAAGGTAGTACATAAATAATGAATCATGCAAGCGCTTGCACGATTTTAACACTTTTTTAACATTTATTTAACACTTCGGGATAATAAGAATACATCGTGAGCATCATCCGACTCGTTATTACATCGTGATTTGTGGAGGACGAGAGGAAAGAGGGGGGGGACAAGGGGACAAAGGGACAAGGAAATCTGGCACCCCCCCTCTCTCTTACGGCATAAACGAGCTCTCAATCAAATCATTATTCTATTGATTTATAATTACTTATATATATTATTACTATTATATTATATATATACTATTATAATTATTATTATATTATTATATAGTATTATACTTATTTATAATAGATAATATAGTTATTAGAGATATAAAAGTAATGCTAAAGGTGAGATTGGGCAATGAGGAAGAGGGG
The DNA here is from genome assembly GCA_017962495.1 of Bacteroidaceae bacterium. Lineage (GTDB taxonomy): Bacteria > Bacteroidota > Bacteroidia > Bacteroidales > Bacteroidaceae > Physcousia. Next base: position 57,453 of record JAGCVH010000004.1, on the reverse strand, counting down.
ATTGGATAATGAGGAAGGCCAGAGTGGGCAATGTCGAAAACAAACACATAGGGGGGGGTGACCGTAAAATTTGCTTGTCCCCTTGTCCCCTTGTCCCCTTTTCGACTATATTAGCGCATCACAAGGCATAGGTTCGAGACGCATTGAACAAGCGTTCGATGGACGGAAGGCATAGGTTCAAAGCGCATTGAACAAGCGTTCGATGAGAGGAAGACGAAAGACACCCACAAGCCAGGCTTGCAGGTGTCTTATGATGATGATGCTCAATGAGCAATGTTCAATGAATACCTCTCTTATCTTGATGCAGTCGAACGCGAACCAAGTCGCTTGCCATCCTTACGCCAAGTGATGATCCACGAGTTGAACCGACTGGTGAAGGTGTCGCCTGAACAAGAGAGTATCTCGCCTGTGGAGGCCACACTGAAGGAATGGAGACGCTTGCCTTGCGGGTCGTAGGTATAGTACCACGAGTTGCCCACCTGAATGATGTAGAACTCCGAGGAATAGCCTACAAGCCGACCCTGACTGGTGCTAAACGAACGGATGCGCTTGCCATTCTCGTCGTAGACGATATACCACGAGGGTGTGGCTTCGATGTATGAAATCTTCGATTCCGTTCGACCACTTTGTGCCATAGCCATCAAAGGCCAAAGGAAGAACAAAGCCAAGAGGATGCGCTTCATAGGCTGTCGTTGATATAGTTCTTGGTGGTCATATCGTAGTAGAGTGCCTCCAATTCCGGCAAGGTAAGACGACTGACAGCACGCTCTATCTGGCGTATCAATTCGTCGCGACGGTATTCATCTGAACTAGAGTAATTCATTATTTATAATAATTATGTATACTCTTAAATGGAAGGACTCGATTAGCAAACTTTCTCGAGACGCTTCATCATGGCGAACATGAAGAGGGCTGCAACTATGCAGACGGCAATGAAGACGCCCCAAACGACCGTAAGAGGAATGTCACCCCACAGGTAACCACCCACGCCTACAAGCTTGTTACCGATGGCTGTGGCAACAAACCATCCACCCATCATCAAGCCCTTGTACTTGGCAGGTGCAACCTTCGACACGAAGGAGATGCCCATAGGCGACAGAAGCAACTCGCCAAAGGTGAGGATGAGGTAAGTGCCAATGAGCCAGTAAGGCGAAACGAATGATGCTGCTTCGCCTGCATCCTTCTGTTCGTTTGGCGTAAGCAAGCCCATTGATGCCACCATCATTATCAGGAAGGCAGAGGCTGCAACAAGCATACCATAGGCAATCTTGCGAGGTGCGCTGGGTTCTTTACCCTTGTTTGCCAAAGTGCTGAAGATGAGCATGGAGAAGGGAGTCAGAGCCACTACATAGAAGGGGTTGAACTGCTGGAAGATGGGGGCACTGATGTCGATGGAACCACTAACGCGAGAATACTTCCATCCCAGGAACACCAAAGCGGCAGTAATAACTGCGGCAGAGATGGTCTTTGCCTTCACGGTCTTGCTCTGGAAGAAGGAGAAGCCTGCATATACAATAAAGATGATGGCAACGAGATTCCACACATCGAAGCACATGCTCTGCAATCCCTCCGACGACTTGGCAGTGAACTCATCGGCAAAGTAGGTCAGTGAAAGTCCATTCTGGTGGAATGCCATCCAGAAGAAGATGACAACGGCAAAGACAAGACACAGTGCGATGATGCGTTCGCGGTCGGTAACGCCGTCCTTGTTCTCTGCAACAGGCGTTGCAGTCGCGGTTTCCTCTGCCTTCTCACTCTTAATCTTTGACACTTCCTTGCCTTCAGTATGACGGAAAGTACTGCGTGTGGCATAATAGATGATGATGGAGAGCACCAGGGAAGCGCATGCTACAGCAAAAGAGAAGTGATAGGCATCGTTCGACGAATAACCCAACGAGGTCTCTGCCCACTCCTTAATCTTAACTGCAGCAGTAGGAGCAAAGAGCGCACCAAGGTTGATGGCCATGTAGAAGAGAGAGAAACCTGCATCACGCTTTGAGGCATACTTGGGGTCGTCATAGAGATTACCCACCATCACTTGCAGGTTGCCCTTGAACAGGCCTGTTCCCAAACTGATGAACAACAAGGCAAGCAACATGACGATGAGAGCAAACTTGTCGCCTCCAAAGGGGAAAGAGAGCAACAGATAGCCCACAAACATGATGAGAATGCCTATGGTGACCATGCGACCATAACCGAAGCGGTCGGCCATCCATCCACCCACAACAGGCAAGAAATAGACAAGCATGAGGAAATCACTGTAAATCTCGCCTGCCCAAGCAGGATCGAGACCGAAATTGGCTCTTAGGAAGAGCGCAAACACCGCAAGCATGGTGTAGTAGCCAAAACGTTCACCCGTATTGGCAAGGGCAAGGGCATAAAGTCCTTTGGGTTGTCCTTCGAACATAGTTTTTAAAGTATTTAATTGTTAATCAATAATTCGCAATTCTTGCTTATTTTTCTGAATATCACATTGACTTTGGTCAATATCTCGTGCAAATATACTAAATAATTCACAATTCACAATTCACAATTCACAATTTATGTCGACCTTTGCACTCAAATAAAGAAACAAAGAACAATTATGACACTCAAACCAAGAATTCTGGATACCCTAAAGAAATATGACAAAGAGACCTTTGCCAAGGACTTGTTGGCAGGCATCATTGTAGGCATTGTAGCCCTTCCGCTTGCCATCGCATTCGGCATTGCATCGGGAGTGACACCCGAGAAAGGCATCATCACAGCCATCGTTGCTGGCTTCATCATCTCGTTGCTGGGAGGCACGAAAGTGCAGATAGGTGGTCCTACAGGTGCTTTCATTGTCATCATTTACGGCATTGTCAACAATCCCGAGTACGGACTTCAAGGCCTGCTTGTTGCCACGATGCTTGCAGGCGTCATCCTCATCGGTTTGGGCATGTTCCGACTGGGTGCTGTCATCAAGTTCATTCCCTACCCCATCATCATTGGCTTCACAGCCGGTATCGCAGTCACCATCTTTACCACACAGATGGGCGATGTGTTGGGACTGACACAAGTGGCAACTACGGAAGGAGGCGAACTGATACGCATCCCACTGAAAACGCCTGGCGACTTCATTGGAAAATGGGTTTGCTATGCCCAAAACATTCGTTCGTTCAACTTGTGGAACTTCATTGTGGCCATTGTGGGCATCATCATCATTGTCGTCTCGCCTCGCGCTTTGCGTTCTGTGCCTGTACTGAACAAGATACCCGGTTCGCTCTGGTGCATATTGCTGGGAACCGCGGTTGTGATGGTTATGAAGAATCAGTTTGCAATAACAGGCATCGACACCATTGGCGACCGATTCCAGATTCAAGCCCAACTTCCTCCCATGCAAGTCCCCAGCATTACCTTTAAAATGGTTCAGCAACTCATGCCTGTAGCCTTCACCATAGCCATCTTAGGTGCCATTGAAAGCCTGCTTTCTGCCACTGTTGCCGATGGTGCCATCTCCGACCGCCACGACTCAAACACGGAACTCATTGCACAAGGCATTGCCAACATTGTGACCCCCATCTTCGGAGGCATTCCTGCCACTGGCGCTATTGCACGCACGATGACGAACATCAACAACGGAGGTCGTACACCCGTGGCAGGACTCATCCATGCCGCCGTACTGATGCTCATTCTGTTGCTTCTGATGCCCTATGCCGAATACATTCCCATGGCTTCGCTTGCCGCAGTACTGGTGATTGTTAGTTATAACATGAGTGGATGGCGTGCATTCCGTGGTCTTTTGAAGAATCCGAAGAGTGATGTCACAGTGCTCATGGTCACTTTCCTGCTCACTGTCATCTTCGACCTTACCATAGCCATCGAAATAGGCCTCATCATAGCATGTGCCCTCTTCATCACTCGAGTGATGGAGACCACCGAAATCTCTGTCATCAAGGACGAAATAGACCCAACGAAGGAAGCCGACATGCAATTGAGTGACGAACATCTGCAGATTCCCAAGGGATGTGCCGTCTATGAAATCAATGGTCCGTACTTCTTCGGCATTGCCAATAAATTCGACGATCTGATGGGGGCTCTCGACCACGGACGCAAGCCAAAAGTGCAGATTATCCGCATGCGTAAAGTTCCATTTATCGACAGCACGGGCATTCACAACCTTTCGAACCTTATCGAGATGAATCATGCCGACGGAGTGCATGTTATTCTTTCAGGTGTTACGCCTAAAGTGCACAGCCAATTGGAAAAAGCAGGATTTTATCAAAAAATGAATCCCGATCACATCTGTCCGCACATCGATGTTGCCTTACAAAGGGCAAATGAGTTCATGTCGAAAGGCAAAAAATAGAAAAACAACGCCCTTAAAGCCATAAAAAAGCATTCAGGCCGTGTTTTGACCAGCTTTTTTAGGGTAAAATTCACAGCTCGCAAGGTCGTTTTAGGCCTCTCTTCCGACTTCCCAAAAGTCCATTTTCTTCGATGAAATGGGCACTTTTTGAAAATTACAGATTACCCATCTCATAGAAGCGAAGACTACAATGTGGTCAAAGTGGTCAAGATGGTCAAAATCAATTTTGGAGTGGTCATTTGGCTCACTATAATATAAATAAAAATTTATTTATATTATAGTGCGGTTTTTGACACTTGAAAAAAGAAAATGACCATAATGACCATCGTGACCATAATGACCATAATGACCATTGTGACACATGTATGATAAAACAGTAGACATAGTGCCAAGCGTCATTATAGTATTCTATTCTCTAAGTTAACAATTTTAGTATTGTGTGTAAAATTTTTGTATAAACATTCGTAGAGCGCAATGGGGATGTTGTACCTTTGCAATGCGTTGTTAGGTACGACACATCAAGCCGAAATGCAGCAATGAAGCAAAGTAGGCTCAAAGGGGAGGACACAATTGTTCAGGGCGCCACGAACAAATGCTCGATTCCAGGGAACCTAACAGCCAAAACAATAAAAGCGTTCTTTGAAGTTTTGCTTAACCTCGACTGTCTTTCTTTCGAATCTCGACCCGTCGGATCTTGCCACTGATGGTCTTAGGTAGTTCGTCGACAAACTCCACGATGCGAGGATACTTGTAAGGTGCTGTCTCCCGCTTTACATGTTCCTGAAGTTCCTTGACAAGGGCATCGCCAGCCTTGTCCTTCCACTCACGACCAAGCACGACAGTGGCCTTGACAACCATTCCTCGAACCTCGTCAGGAACACCCGTAATGGCACACTCCACCACTGCCGGATGGGTCATCAGAGCCGACTCTACCTCAAAAGGACCAATGCGATAGCCTGAGGACTTGATGACATCGTCGATGCGACCTTCGAACCAGTAATAACCGTCCTCGTCACGCCAAGCCATGTCGCCTGTATGGTAAACGCCGTCGTGCCAAGCCTCAAGGGTTAGAGCCTCATCGCGATAGTACTCCTTGAACAAGCCTATGGGCTTCGTGTCTCCCACGCGAACCACAATCTCGCCCTTCTCACCATCCTCACACGAAGTGCCATCAGGTTTCAGCAGGTCGATGTCGTATTGTGCATTGGGCATTCCCATAGAGCCTGGTTTGGGTTTCATCCAGGGCATAGTGCCAAGCGTCATTGTCGTTTCTGTCTGGCCAAAGCCTTCCATCATCTGGATTCCAGTCTTCTCATAGAATTTCTCGAACACAGCAGGATTAAGGGCCTCTCCAGCTGTTGTGCAGTATTCCAAGGAAGAAAGGTCGTAACGCGACAAGTCCTCACGAATCATGAAACGATAGATGGTAGGCGGTGCACAGAACGACGTCACTCGGTATCGTTCGATCTGTCGCAGGAGTGTGTCGGCATTGAATTTCTCGTGATCGAACACAAACACCGTCGCACCAGAGAACCATTGACCATAGAACTTACCCCAGACAGCCTTGCCCCACCCCGTGTCTGCCACAGTCAGGTGCAATGAACCCTCGTGCAGGTTATGCCAGAAGAAACCCGTCGTCAGATGACCCAAGGCATAGAGATAGTCATGAGCCACCATCTTGGGTTCGCCACTTGTGCCAGAAGTGAAGTACATGAGCATCGTGTCGTCGTTCTCGTTGACGTGTTCCGGACGCCTCCACACAGGGGCTTTGTCAATCTCACGCAGGTAGTCATGATACCCTGCAGGCACATGGTCGCCAATGGCTATTAGCGTCCTGACAGTAGGACTCTCGTCCATGGCAGAACTGACTTGCGTGGTTACATACTCGTCGTCGACACAGATGATAGCTCTAACCGAAGCCCTCGTGTTTCGATACACTACATCGTGACGCGTAAGCATGTGTGTGGCAGGAATGATGACTGCACCCAGTTTGTGCAATGCCAGCATGACCACCCACCACTCGTATCTGCGCTTTAGGATGAGCATGACAGGGTCGCCCTTTCCGATGCCTAACGATTGCAAGTAGGAAGCCGCCTGATCGGTCTGGGTCTTCAATTGGCCAAACGTGGTTCTTATCTCCACGCCTTCATCGTTTGTCCATAACAGTGCCAACTTTTCGGGTTCCTCCTCTGCCCACACATCCATCACATCATAGGCAAAGTTAAACCGTTCTGGCACAATAAATTCCAGATGTTCCCTATAGTCTTCTACCGACTCGAACTTCGTCTGTCGTAAAAATCTTTCTACCATAACTTAAATACCTATTCCACTGTAAATGCCAGAAAACGAACTGCCTTTTCTCCTTGGGCTTTCATGCCATGAGGTATGGAGGAGTCGAAATAGATGGAGTCGCCTTCATAGAGTTCGATGGTCTTGTCTCCAATGTAGATCTCCATTGCACCCTCCAACACGAGATTGAACTCCTGTCCTGGATGCGTGTTTTTATATACGACCTGTGCCTCTGGCTTCGGTTCTACAGTGACAATGAACACTTCGGCTTTCCTGTGAGCAAAACCACTTGCAAGACTCTGATACTTATACGCCTTTGTGCGTTCCACACTCATGCCTTGTCCCTTACGCACTACCGAATAAGAACGCATGTGAGGTTCCTCGTCGAACATCAAAGCATCGGCACTCACACCATACTTCTTGGCTATTTTCATCAAGTTGGAGATGGTGATGTCCAGTTCTCCACGCTCGATGAGTTCGTACTTCTCAAGGGAAATGTCACAAGTCTCGGCAACTTCCTCTGCCGTCAGATCCAGCACTTCACGCAATCCACGCAAACGCTGTCCTATTTGCTTAAGTTGATTATCCATAGTCTTTTAGTCTCTTTTTGGTGCACATATCCACAGGACGAAGTATGCCAAAAGGCCTGTTCCAAATTCCAAAATGGCGGCAAGGAACAAAACACGTATCAGCAGGGCGTCCACTTCGAAATACTCGGCAAGTCCGCTACATACGCCTGCAATCTTTTTGTCTGTCGATGACAGATAAAACTTCTTGTTATCCATTGTTATCCTGTTTTGAGTTGATTGATTCCAAACATTAGAGGTTAAAGGAAACCGACGATATGGCATCCAATACCCTTGCGCGATCTGCATTCTCCTCCAACACCACCAGCACGGTATCATCGCCAGCAATAGTACCCAGAACAAAGGGAAGATCGGCTTGGTCTATGTCGTATGCCACATGTGAAGCGCGTCCAGGACCAGTCTTCACTACAGCAAGATTACCCGAGAACCTAACATCGAGTGCACCCAAGCGATGAAGGGCAGACTGCGTCACATGCTGGTCACTGACACGTTGGTATTTACGGTCTTCGGGAAGCACATAGATGTATCGACCACGTTCGTTCTGGATTTTCGACACACGCAACAACCTTAAATCACGACTCAAAGTAGCCTGAGCCGCAGTATAACCGGATTTCGCCAGTTCTTCAATCAACTCTTCCTGTCGTCCAACCTCACGACTCGAGATTATCATCCGGATTACTTCCAGACGAGCTTCCTTCTTTCCCATATTCAGTACTTATTCATTTCTGGTTGCAAATATACCAAATATGTGAATAATGACAAAAGAATAATGAATAAAATATAACCGAACAGAAACAAAAAGCCCCGAACCTCTTATGAGATTCAGGGTTTCTTTGTGGTGGTGTCACCAGGAATCGAACCGGGGACACAAGGCTTTTCAGTCCTTTGCTCTACCAACTGAGCTATGACACCATCTCGGTTTTGCGGATGCAAAGGTACGGACTTAATTCGACATGACCAAATATTTTCAAGGAAAAATGATATTTTTTATTTTTAAATTTTCAATTTATAATTAATTGTAGTATCTTTGCAGTCGCTTTGGAACGCAGGTGTCATCAAGTACAGAGCCTGCACAGAGCCTTCGGATAGTAGCGCAGTTGGTAGCGTACCACGTTCGGGACGTGGGGGTCGGGAGTTCGAGTCTCCTCTATCCGACACCGACAGGAGAGTCATGGATCGCACAGATACTCAGCATTGGTTCGCCATGAGGGCCACTTATCGGAGGGAAATGAAAGCTCACGATGAGTTGAAGGAGGCCGGAATAGAGGTGTTCATACCCATGCACATTACCAAAAAGAAGGTGGGCGAGCGCATGAAACGCGTAGAAGCTCCTGCCATTCACGGGCTCATCTTCGTTCATTGTTCACAACCTTTCATACAACAGTTTAAGCTCAAAAGGCCATACCTGCAATACATGTGCTCGTTTCACCACGATGGCACACGAAAGCCCATCATCGTGCCAGATCAGCAAATGCAAGATTTCATACGCATTTCAACTCAGACTGACGAGGTGACCTATATCGACCCAGAGACGACACGACTGCCGCTTGGAACAAGGGTGGTCATCGTAAATGGGCCTTTCGAGGGAATGAAAGGAACCCTGCAACGTATCCAAGGCCATCGCAATCGCCAGTTCGTCATACAGATTGAAGGCGTTTTGGCATTGGCGATACAAATCTCTCCCAATCAAATAGAAGTCTTACCGAACAACGCTAAATAGGATTATGAACAGGAAAATTGCTGTTGCCGGAACAGGGTATGTAGGAATGTCCATCGCCACCCTGCTGGCACAAAACAATGAAGTAATGGCTGTTGACGTGATTCCCGAGAAAGTCGACCTCATCAACCAAGGGAAATCACCCATCCAAGATGAATACATCGAGCAATACCTATCGGAGAAGAGCCTGAACCTAATTGCCACACTCGACGGACGTGAGGCTTATCGTAAGGCAGAGTTCGTGGTCATTGCCGCACCAACTAACTACGACCCTGTGCGTAACTATTTCGATACCAGCCATGTGGAAGAAGTCATCGAACTGGTTAAGGAAGTGAATCCTAACGCCATCATGGTCATCAAATCCACCATTCCCGTAGGTTACACCGAAAGCGTGAGACGACGTTATAACTCCGACAATATTCTTTTCAGTCCCGAGTTCCTGCGTGAGTCAAAGGCTTTGTATGATAATCTGTACCCCAGTCGCATTATTGTAGGGCGTCCGGAAGGTGACGAACGATTGGAGAAAGCTGCACGTGACTTTGCCTCCCTCCTGCAAGAAGGTGCCTTGAAACAAGACATCCCTACCCTGTTCATGGGACTTACCGAGGCAGAAGCCGTCAAACTTTTTGCCAACACTTATCTGGCCTTGCGCGTTTCATACTTTAATGAATTAGATACATACGCAGAAGCCAAGGGACTATCAACACAGGACATTATTCAGGGAGTAAGTCTCGATCCACGCATTGGTCAGCACTACAACAATCCTTCGTTTGGTTACGGAGGCTACTGCCTGCCGAAAGACACCAAGCAACTCTTGGCCAACTATGCCGACGTGCCTCAAAACATGATGACTGCCATCGTGGAATCGAACCGCACACGCAAGGACTTTATTGCCGATCGCGTCCTTCGCATGGCAGGGTATTATGACTATTACAATCGTGGTGACTACAATCCTGAACATGAGCGTCACTGCGTTATTGGCGTCTTTCGCCTGACCATGAAGTCAAACTCCGACAACTTCCGTCAATCGAGTATCCAAGGTGTGATGAAACGTGTCAAGGCTAAGGGTGCAGAAGTGATTATCTATGAACCGACACTCAAGGACGGAAGCACATTCTTTGGCAGTCGTGTGGTCAATGATATTGAGGCGTTCAAGCAGGAAGCCCAAGCCATCATTGCCAACCGCTATGACAGCTGTCTCGATGACGTAAAGAATAAGGTATATACTCGTGATATTTTCCGCCGCGACTAATCTATGGCGACACTAAAGGAACGCACTGCCAAAGGCCTCATGTGGGGCATGGTGAACAACGGCACAACGCAGTTGCTGAATGCCGTGTTCGGAATCATGTTCCTGCGGATGCTAACTCCCGACGACTATGGCAATATAGCCATGCTCATGGTCTTTGCCAATGTTGCAAGCACCGTACAGGAGTGTGGATTCCGTGCCGCCCTATGCAACCTTCGCGAACCCTCGCAACGCGACTACAATGCCGTCTTTTGGTTCAACATCGGCGTATCTGTGTTGCTCTACCTTATCCTGTTCTTTGCCGCCCCACTTATTGTGTGGTTCTACAAGAAACCCGAAATGCTTTGGCTTTCACGCTTTCTCTTCCTCGGTTTCCTTATATCAAGTTTCGGTATAGTACAAAGGGCTTATCTGTTCATTCACTTAAGGAACAAGGAGATGGCAATTATGGCCATCGTTGCCCTACTTATATCCGGCACTGTGGGAGTGCTTATGGCCGCTAACGATTTTGCTTATTGGGGATTGGCCACGCAACAGGTGCTTTTCATCCTTATAATTGCTATCATGGCTTGGTTCTACTCTCCTTGGCGTCCTTCGCTTAAGATTGACCTCAAGCCAGCCTGGGAGATGTTTGGCTTCAGCAGTAAGTTGTTGTTGCAGAACCTTTTCAATAATCTTAACGCCCATGCTTTCGGCGTACTTCTTGGTCGCTTTTATGGTTCACATTCCGCAGGCGTTTACTCCAACGCCCGCAAATGGGATGACATGGGAATCAATACGGTCAACGGCATGGTTCAGGACGTAGCACAGCCCGTACTTACGCGTGTTCGCGACGAGCAAGAGCGCTATCGTCATGTGTTCCGAAAAATGTTGCGTTTCATATGCTTTATCTCCTTCCCTGCCATGCTTGGCATCGGACTGATAGCCCGCGAGTTCCTGCTCATTGTCGGAGGTGAGAAATGGCTCGAAAGCGCTCTCCTCCTGAGCATGCTTTCGGTTTATGGAGCATTCTATCCCATTACAACCCTTTACAGCAACCTTACAATCAGTCAAGGACGCTCGGATATAAACCTTTGGAACACCGTTGTCTTGTGTGTCATCGTGTGGATAGGACTCATTGCCCTTCATCCCTTTGGCCTCAAAGTAATGGTAACATTCTTTATCGCCATCAATATCCTGTGGTTGGGCATATGGCAATGGTTTGCCCACCGATTGGTCGGGTTGCGACTATGGGATGTCCTATGTGACATTGTCCCCTTCCTTGTCTTTACCCTGATGGTTATGGGAATCACATGGTGGATTACCCGCAACATCACGAACCTTTGGCTTCTGCTTGTGAGCAAGGTTCTTATTGCCACTGCTCTCTATTCTGGGGTGATGTGGCTGAGTGGAGCAAAGATTATGCGTGAGAGCATCGAATATATAATTCATCGCCACCATGAATAAGCGATTAGAGTGGCTCGATGCCATGCGTGGTTTCACCATGATATTGGTGGTGGCCTACCATGTGGCTCAAATGTCGTTCGGCATCAATGAGAAGACCAGTACATCATTGCCATTCTTCGTCCTTTTCCGCATGCCTCTATTCTTCTTCGTGAGTGGATTCCTTGCTTACAAAGCAAGCTTCGAATGGACTTTGCCCAATGCGCTTAAGCTCACTTGGAAGAAGATAAAGATTCAAGTGTTGCCTGCCTTTGTGTTCTTATGTGTATTCATAATCCTTCGAAGACCAGAATTCTGGGGTTCGTTTGAATACTGCATGAAGAGTCCGACCAAAGGAGGGTATTGGTTTACTTGGGTCTTGCTTCACATGTTCATCATCTATTATCTGGCCTGCATGGTGCAAGAGTTTATTAACTCAAGATTCAAGATTCAAGATTCAAAATGCCGGCATTGGGCCATCTGGGTATTATTCTTCGTAAGTCTTATTGTTTACGAGACACTCTACCAACCAAGTATTTCCTACCACAAGGACTTGTTCTTTCGATATTCAAGCATCACGAAGACGATGAACTTCATGCCCTTTTTCCTCTTTGGAAACCTTATCCATCGATATTGGGAAAAAGCACAAAAAGTGGCGGATTCATCGTGGTTTTTCCCCATTCTAACCCTTGTTGCCTTCGTGTCATGCGCAGACTTATTCCGTTGGCATTCCCTCCGCTTCGAGTGGACAAACCTGTCTCGGACAGTCGCCATGTTTAGTTTACTCACTATGGTGGTCGTATTCTTCCGTCACTATCAGTCGTGGTTCACACAAGAGCGAGTAGTGGGTCGATCCCTGCAATATATAGGAGTTCGCACGCTGGACATTTACTTGATTCACTACATTCTATTGCCCAAAATGCCACAAGTGGGGGTATGGTTCAACCAGAACCGTCCGAACTTCGTGCTTGAAGTTACTGCCACCTTCAGCATTGCCCTTATAGTCATCGCTTTCTGCCTGCTCGTCAGTCAGATACTGCGCATAAGTCCTATGTTCCGACAATACTTATTTGGAAGACAATGAATATAGCCTACCTTATATCTGCCCATACCGATGCCCCTCAGTTGGCTCGACTCATTGCGGCGTTGCATCCCGACGCGGAGTTCTTTGTCCATATTGACAAGAAGTCCGACATTCGACCTTTCAAGGCACACATACTTGCAAAAAACGTCCATTTCATCGACAAAAGGATAGATGTGCGCTGGGGTACTCTCATCGAGGTGGAGTATCAAATGGCACTCATCCGAGAGGCTGTGAACTTCCCACGCAAGTTCGACCGCATCTTCTTCCTTTCTGGTATGGACTATCCCCTATGGAGCAACAAGCGTATCACGCAATGGCTTGAGGCTCAAGGCGACAGGGAGATACTGCAAGGTATTAATATGAATACCCCTTACATCAAGGGTCAACAATACGAACTCTATACGCTTAGCCGTCCATTATTCCGCCTATTTGGCAACAAATGGAATCAAAGACTAAGCATCGCCTGCAGGGAACTGCTGAAGATCCTTGGACACAGGAAGGATTTGTCGATTAAGACGGGCTATGAGCAATGGAGTTTGTATAAGGGTTCGGCTTGGTGGTGCATCAGTGAGGATTTGGCTCGCTATGTGCTGGACACTTATAAGCAACGAAGCGATATTAGGCGCTATTTCCATGATAGCTTCGGACAGGCCGAGACCGTCATACAGACCATCGCCTTCAACTCACCGAAGTGGGCACCTCGTTGTATGTTGACCAAAGGAGAATACCCTGGTCTTGATGCCCTCACGCCTCTTCACTTCATCATCTACGACCCCGTCATCAAGGTAATGACCGCAGAGGACTTCCCCGCCATGAAAGCAAGCGGACGCATGTTTGCCCGCAAGTTCCGCAGTGGGATAAGTGACAGGGTGATAAGTATGATTAACCAAGAACGGAATAAGCCCTAAGGCCTTCTTGAATAAGGCTTAGGTTCGATGTGTCTCGAACATAGGTTCGAGGCGTCTTGAATATAGGTTCGATTGCCATCGAGCCTATATTCGTTTGAAACAAGGCTTAGGAACGATTTCAACGAATCTTAACGTCATCAGCATGGTACTGCGAGCCTGGATTGTCGGGCAAGCGCATGTAATCGCCATAGCGATAAGCCAGGCACTTCTCTGCCTCCTTCATAATGGGTGCTGACACATTTTCAAAAGGAACACGACGCACGGGCAGGAAATCGTCGGCTTCACTGCGTTGGAAGTAGGGAATGCCCAATGCGAAATCGTAGTATCGAGGGCAAAGAAGCTTTGAAATAGCACGCAAAACAGGGAAAACAAAACGACGATTGAAGCCAACCAAGCGTCGCACACGCTTCATTACCTTAGCAGGGTCGTCGGCAGTCCTAATCAACTTATAAGTATGCCCAAAGGTTAACAACGACAGTTTGTGAATCCATCGTGGCACACGCTCAAGTGGGAAGATGTCGACATATATGCCCTGTTCCTTCCACACGCGGTCATAGCCATTTCGCTCATGCAGTTCGCTGTTCCTGTCCCTTACCTTTGCGTACTGGAAGAAATAATTCTTGTCCGTCGTATGCCATTGAAGCACCATATCCTCAGGTAACTCCTTGGGCAATAGCGCCATAAGTCGTTCGAAGTCAGGCCTGAACATCTCCAAGTCGAGGTCATCGTCCCAAGGGATGAAACCCTTATGGCGAACCGCACCAAGCATAGAGCCTCCCGAAAGCCAATAAGGAATCTGGTGACGCTGACAAATGTCGTCGATGGCCACAAACAAATGGAGCATCCGCTCTTGCATTTGCCTGAGAAGCGATCCGTCAGGATTGTATCTTGCTCTTAATTCCTCCTGGTTCACTTTCAACTACTTACTTTATTATCGACCTCCTTGGGCCATCTGCCACTAAGCCAAGGCACTCGCTCGATGTAAGGCACAAGCCAGGCACACAGACAGAAGATGATGGGGATGAGAACCAAGACCTCGTCGTACCTTCCGAATATGCTTCTGCCAAAGCATAAATGCATGAACTTGTAGTAGTACAACATAGGATAGTGGCTCACGAAGAAGACCATCGAATGTTCGCCTATGAAGTTTATGGCAGGAATACGTGGTAAATGCGTAGCAATGAGCAATCCCGAGAGGCCACACAATATGGCAGTAATATTGATGAGGGTAATGAAGACATTGCCCGTGAACTTATTGTTCGACATCACATACGAGGCGTCGTGGAACACGATATTGCTGGCAATGAAGAGAAGGATTAAGGTAATCGAGACGCGAATGGTCCTCTCCTGACTCCAACGCCCTATTATCCGACTCCAGGCACGTCCGAGTTCGAAGAAGAAGATGCCCATGAAGACGTTGTTAAGGCTAAGCCACAAAGGATTCTTCAGCGTGAACATCCAGTATGAGATAAAGGGAAAACCGAAATAGAGCAACGACGACCAATGGCTCACACCAGGGGATATGCCGTCGAAAATCCTATGACGACCCTTCTCGAGAAAGTGAATCAGGATATATGCCGCAAAGAAACTAATCAGGAACCAAGTAGGATTGTTGCCGTAGAAACTACCGTTTTCCCACACATGAGGCCATTCGAGCGGTTCGATAGGCTTGTGGAAACGCTGTATCAGAAAAGGAAGGAAGGAGAAGTAAACGGCACCACCCAGCAAGCCGGTAGTAATATAAGGGATGAGTAAGCGCTTGGCTTTGTCCTTGCAATATTGCCTACTATCGCCCAGGACACTCTTGTTGAAATATCCTGCCTTGAAGAAGAAGAACGACATGAAATAGTAGGTCCATTGCATCACTTCACGCCACCAATCGTCATCTGCATGGCCACAGAATGCCATAATATGGAGGCTCACCATGCGTATAATACAGATGCCGCACAGGAAGTCAAAGGCGTGGTTACGTGGTTTCGCAATGCTCATCAAGCGCAAAGTTACTACATTTAATTAGAAATTAAAAATTAAAATTGAAAAATGTCCTTTCTTCGCGCAATCACTTCCTCCAACGCCCACTCAACCACCCTATTTTCTCGAAGTATGAAACCAAGGCGAGGCATATCGGGAACACAAGTGCCAGCATCAGGCAAACATGGAACCATTGACCGCGAATATTAACTCCTGCCACCATCATACCCATGCGATAAAGATAGATTAATGGATAGTGCATGACGAAGAACACCATTGAATGCTCGCCAATGAACCCAAGCAAGGGTACACGCCGCATAGGCAGAGAGAGCAAGACACCCGACAACCCGCACAAGACACATACGGAGTTCACGACTGCACCCCAAGGCCTTTGCACCCACTTGTTAAGGGCCATGTCGTACTCACCATGCCAATGACGGTTTCCATACAAGAACACCATCACAAGCAAGCATGATAACGCAAGGAACCATCCACGCGGAACACGCCTTTCTGCCTCATGCCACCAATGTCCCAATTCAAAGAAGAACACTCCCATCGGCAGGTTGCTCAGGCTCATCCACAAAGGATTGCCCTGCGTAAAAAGCCAGTAACTGAGCAAAGGCAATAGGGGCCATACGAAATTGACCCTGGGCATGAATCGTCGCCAAAAGTGGACAACGACATACATCATAAAGAAACTAAACAGGAACCATACGGGTGGATTGCCATAGAACTGACTGGCTTCCCAAAGGTGACTCCAGTTTATACGGCGCATTGTACCTGCAAACACCCGAGGCCAGCCATAAAGGAAACCAAAGAACACCGCATTACCAATGAGACCCCACATTAGGTAGGGGATGAGCAACCTGCGTGCCTTGTCCCTGACAAATGAGAGGGAATCGCCCGACACCGTCTTGTTAAAGTATCCTGCCTTAAAGAAGAAAAAGGAGAGAAAGAAGAATGTCCACGCCATCAGCTTACCGAAATGGTATTCGCCACGCAGGTGGCAGATGCCAACAACATGCAACATGACCATCCTGACTATGCACAACCCACACAGGAGGTCGAAGGCGTGGTTTCGGGGTTTCATGCTCACAAAGGTACAAAAAGATTAGGGATTAAGGATTAGAGATTAGGGTTTTTCAACATTTATTCGTAACTTTGTGGCATGAAACTTGCACCTGTCGCCCTCTTTGTCTATAACCGTGCCGACAACACAAGGCAGACGCTTGAAGCCTTGAGCCGAAACACATTGGCTCAGGAAACGGAGGTCTATGTCTTCAGTGACGGAGGCAAGGACGAGAAGACCTGGGCGCTGGTCAACGAGGTCAGGCAGGCCGTCAGAGGGTATGCTAAGTTCTTTAAGCGTTTTACCCTCATAGAGCGACCCGAGAACTACTATCTCGAACGCAACATTACGGAAGGCATTGCCCAAGTATTCCAAGAGCACGACCGAATCATAGTATTGGAGGACGACATCGTCACCTCGCCTTACTATCTGCAGTACATGAACGATGCCTTTGAACTATATAAGGACGAGCCTCGTGTGATGCATGTGGCGGGCTTTACGAACCTATGTCTTCCTGACATTCCCTTCTATTTCACGCCACACATGAGCGGATGGGGATGGGGAACATGGAAAGACCGATGGCATAAGCACTTTATTCACTACAAGACTCGAGAGGAAGCTCTCAATGGGCTTTCCGAAGAAGACCTCGACCACATTCAATATGGTGGTGTCTTCCCCTGCCTGAAGAGCCTCGACAAACGACCTATTCCTTGGGACATCTGTTGGGAGATTGCCATCTATCGTGCCCAGGGTCTCTGCCTCACACCCGGGCAAACGATGGTACGCAACATCGGGCTCAACCAGGGTACGCACTTCCGTTCATTCCGTCTTCTGCAATGGTATGAGTTCGACCGCGAACCTCTGCAACGCCCTCTGCCTCTAAGCAAAGTGGAACAGCCTCATGCAGTCCCTGCCATCGAGGCTCAGTTTGCCCAAGCCATACGCGACTGGGGTATTCGTTACACGCCTTTAGGAAAAGTGGTTCGCTACTTTTATAAGTTGATTAAAACAAAAGCGTAGCCCTTATTTGGACTACGCTTCCTTTATATTCCTATTATTTCCAGAACTCCTCAAGCCTTTGGGCCTCAGCCTCAGTGATCTGGGTTACAGCACCATGCTTCTGCTCAGAGAAGTTTGTTCGCGTCATCACGCCCTCATCGAAACGCCCAATAGGTTTGAAGGTCTTGAAATCGGTCGTCTCCATAAATCCAAAGTTGTGAGGACGGATACTGAATATATCATACATCAACAGCCATCGGTTCTCACCAATTAGTTTGAACATGGTGGGAGCTTCACAAGCACCTCGCTCGCTGTCTATTTGCTCTGGCTGATACTGATAGCCACGATTCACGTGATCGCTAATGGCCATCTTAATGCCACCGGGATTCTCTTGTACACAGTAAGTCATGCAGTAGCGACCATCGGGCATCGGCATTATATCAGCATCAAGCACTTGTATGCGCTCGTCGGGATACTCAAAGAGCAACTGAGGTTCCGTAATAAGCTTCGTGAATTCATCGTTGGCGTAGGCATAGTAGAGCTTTGTCCTCCCCTGTCCGGTTGCACGAATGGTAAAGTACACCATCAGGCGTCCTTCCTCGGGATCGTATATAGTCTCTGGTGCCCACGCACAGCCCAACTGCCCGAAGCGCTCGGGGAAGGCCTCATCAATACGGAACACCGTGTGAGTCCAATGTATGAGGTCGCGAGACTTCATCAATACCAATCCTCGGTTGTTGCCCCAACCAAACTCCTTACCATCGCGTTCCCACTCGGTGTCTCGGAATCCCGCACGCCGACCGAATACATGGAGGTCTGTGGCAGCAATATAATAAGTGCCGTCGGGACCGCGATAGATGTGCGGGTCGCGTATTCCATGCTGCTGGGCTATCGTATCGCCACCAACGATGGCACGATCGTTATTCAAGGCTGTCCACTTATATCCGTCGCGACTTAAAGCCATGTGCAAACTATGGTCAGCATCCTTGTGATAGACCATCAAATAGGCTGCCATGGGAGTCTGCTTCTTATTGTTTCGCTTCCTTGCCGTTGCAGGTGTCAATGCCAACAATAGGCACAACATCATAATTGTCCTGTTCATGTTCCTAAGTATTTAATGTTTACCTTATTATATATAACGTGCGTAAGCATCATTTTAGTATACTCTTGCATAAGGATTTAGGCAAGAAACTTCAGGAACAGGAAAAAGGAGTCTTTGATAAAAGACTAAGGAGTTCACACTCGGAAAAATGCAAACATGCTTGTTTATTATTTTACTTTATCGTACCTTTGCGATGGAATCACGTAAACGATGCGCGTACTCATTATAAATACTACGGAACGAACGGGTGGAGCAGCTATTGCCGCAAGCCGACTGGCTCATGCCCTCAGGCACGAAGGCGTGGAGGTGGAGATGCTGACACGCAAAGGCCGGTGGCCGTTCTATTGGGAAAGGTTACGAATTCTCCTTGCCAATCGTAGCAAGCGCGGCCTTTGGCAAGTGGACATTGCCAATTGTGGCGAAGACATCACTAAGACGCGAGCATTCCAGGAAGCCGACGTCATCCATCTTCATTGGGTAAATCAAGGCTTCTTATCCCTAAAAGTCATTGAGAAAATACTTAGGAGCGGTAAGCGCATCATTTGGACGCTGCACGACCAATGGCCTTACACGGGCATCTGTCATTATGCAGAAGAATGCCGTCACTTCCATACGCATTGCCACGACTGTCCTCAGCTTAACCACCCTGCCGCAAGAGACCTTTCTTTTCAGGTTTATGAGGAGAAGCGACGCATATATAGCCTGGGACATATCACATTCGTGGGATGTAGCCAATGGATTGCCGATGAGGCACGCAAAAGCCCATTGACCCAAGGGCACAGCATCGTAAGCATTCCCAATGCCATAGACCAACGCATCTTCCGCCCTATTCCGAAAGAGGAAGCCCGCGCCCAGTTGGGTTTGCCCAAGGACAAGAAGATTGTGCTCTTCACTTGCCAGAAGATAACGGACGAACGCAAGGGTGTGCGCTACATGGAGGAGGCTATGCGCCAACTGGCCGACGTAAGGCTTGTACGCGTGGGCAAGGGTGGCGACTATGAGATACATGCTCCTGAACGCATGGCCACCTTATATGCAGCTGCCGATGTATTCGTTACTCCCTCGTTACAAGACAATCTGCCCAACACCATCGTTGAGGCAATGTCATGCGGAACGCCTTGCGTAGGATTCAAAGTCGGTGGTATTCCCGAGATGATTCGCCATCAGGAGGACGGGTATGTTGCCCATTATCGCGATGCCAATGACCTGGCTTGTGGCATTCGATATGTACTCTCCCACCCCGAACTGAGTGGAGCGGCTGCAAGCTATGCCCACGCGACATACAACGAACACCGCGTGGCACAACTTTACATACAAGAATATGAAAAATAAACCGCTCATATCCATAATCACAGTCACCTACAACGCTGAGAACACGATTGAACGGACGTTGCGGAGTATCGAGGAACAGACATACCCGCGCATAGAACACGTCATCATCGATGGCTGTTCAAGCGACCACACGCTTTCCCATATCCAACGCTATGTGGAACGTAATGGAGGGAAAAGCCATCTTATCCGTGTCGTGCGAGAGCCTGACCAAGGTCTCTACGACGCTATGAACAAGGGCATACAGCAATCCACGGGCGACTACCTCGTTTTCCTAAATGCCGGCGACCGGTTGCACGAGTCCACCACCATCGAACAAATAGTGGACCTATCCGGATGGCGACAAGACAGCGCCAACTATGCCGTGCTTTATGGCGAGACCGATTTGGTGGACAACGAAGGGAACTTTCTGCGCCACCGCCGTCTCAAGGTTCCTGAGAAGCTGACATCCAAGTCCTTCCGCAACGGAATGCTGGTTTGCCACCAGAGTTTCTATGTACGCTCCAATCTGGCCAAGGCCACGCCATTCGACCTTCGCTATCGCTATTCGGCCGACTACGATTGGTGCATCCGCCTCATGCAAAAGGCAGAGAAACGTCGCCTCCGTTTTCTTAACACTCATCTCATTCTTACCGATTACCTAAGCGAAGGGCTCACCACCCAGAATCATCGCCGATCGCTCTTCGAACGCCTACGACTCATGATTCATCACTATGGGTGGACGACGGCGATTGCCGAACATCTTTGGTTTGTCGTAAGAGCAATAATAAAGCGGTAAGCACCTGAGTGCCTACCGCTTCTTTTTCTGTGATGCTATAATGCTTAGAACCTGTAGATGACCGACACATCTACGCCTGATGCCGTAAACCCAAAGGCAGGACTCCAATCTCCATCAGCATCCTGAGCACCAATTAAACCGAAGTCGCCTCCGACCTGCCAATGGTCATTGATAGCAAAACGCAACGAGGGAGCAAAACCTATGTCGGCTACCAGCGCATCATTGAATGCAACATCCCCCTTTGCCTTTACATCGACAAACAACTTACCATTGTTCCAGCAGTTGAAGCGTACATATGGGGCAACAATTCCAAAGACATAATCTCTTTGCACTCCCATACCCAGGCCAAAACCTACAGCCCAACGGTCATTGAACTCATAGCCCGCAGCTGGTAGCAGCTTCATCTGGAAACGGTCAGCGAGATAACCTATACCCGCATTCCCACTTACAAACCACTGTGCATTCACTTTCACACTCATGCTGGCCAGAACCAGCATCATCATTACAATCTTTTTCATCATCTTGTTTGTTATTTGGTTAATACTAAAACTATTTCTCTCTCCATCGGCACTCACCTATAATAGAAAAGAAGTGCAGACACTCCATAACATCACTCAGGCCTAGCACTGCCCTCATATCCTATGGCGAAGCCTACACTTCAGGTGTATGCTCCATTTGGATATGATAATTAGCTCTATTTTTAATCGAGGTGCTAGTTCGAGTGATGAAATGAGCTATCCGAATACAAAGTTACATAGATTTGGTTATTATTCCAAATTATTTTCTTTCTTTCGTCTTACAAAGAATCTAATCAACAACCCTACGAACAGCAGGGCGAGGAGACCGAGAGCAGAGTAGGCAATGGTCTCAGTAATACTTTCCGAACGGGGTTTGAAGGTAAGAACCACCTTGTGCTTACCACCATCGATGCGAATAGCACGCAGCACGTAATCCACACGTCCGATTTCTACAGACCGTCCGTCCACAGTACAAGTCCAACCCGGATAGTATATCTCGCTGAACACCAGCACACCGCCATTCCTACTCTCTACGTCGTACTGCAATTCGTTGGCCTCGTAGCTGGTAAGTGTTACCATTGCAGTCGAGTCCTCTGTAGCTGTACCCAAAGTGCTCTCAAAGCGTTTGTCGGCCACAGCCACATGCTTCGTGTCGAGTCCCTTCAAACCTGCAAGTTCGGCATCGGCATCATCGACATAACGAACCTCACTGACAAACCAAGCATTGCCGTTGGCATAAGGGTTCTTGATTTCCGTCTTACCGCCGTCCTGCAAAGGCAATATCATGTACTTCATGTTCAGCATGTTCAGCACGGGCAACAACGAATCGGCCTTCTCCATTGTAGGAGCCAGTGACCAAGCCGTCTGCATCTCATTCTGGATGTGCGATTCGATGAGTTCCTGATAACGACGCAACTTGGCAGCATGATAACCGCCTATGCTCTTGTGATAATACGAAGTTGTGTTGTCATTGAAAGTGCTGACCGTGAGGTTCAACACGCGATAATACTTGTCCGTATCTTGCAGGATGCGTTGGTCAACATCAGTCAGGGGGAATGCTTGCTCCGTTGTACGCTGGCGTACGAAATTGGAATCATTCAGATAACGCCTATTTACCGACCACATATCAACGAGACAAAGCAATGCCAGCAATGCCACCATAGGCACCTCCTTCAGTTTGCGGAAGCGATAGAGCATCAGTATGCCAAAACCTATGAGTATGATGATGAGTGAACGCATGGCATCAGCCGTAAACATAGCCCGACGCATGTCCGAAAGGTTTTGCATCACGTCGGAAACGGGCCATCCATATTCTCCCAACCCCTTAAGCGCTTGCATCTCACTCGTAGAAATATAGTTTCCGAAGAAGACATCAGGCATAAGCCAAAAGAGGAAACAAACGCCAGCGGTAAGCGCAAGGGCCCACAATGAAGACCTACCCCACCCCTCCCTTAAAGGGAGGGCGTTCTCTTCCCCTTTAAGGGGAGGCTGGGAGAGGTCCACTACTTGTTTTAGTGCAAGCATCGCCAACAGGGGAATCGTAAACTCGGCTATAACAAGGATAGAGGCCACCGTACGGAACTTGTCGTACATAGGCACATAGTCGAGGAAGAAGTCGGTGAAGGGCATGAAGTTCTTACCCCATGAAAGTAGGATACTCAATATAGTTGCTATTAAAAGCGCCCATTTCATCGGACCTTTTACGATGAACAATCCCAGAATAAATAAGAAAAGGACGAAAGCGCCCACATATACAGGCCCACTCGTTCCTGGTTGCTCTCCCCAATACTGTCCCAGTTGCTGATAGAGCGGACGATAGTCGTTCTTGGCCTTCTCCATAGCTGTCTCGTTCTGGCTCAAGGGAACCGACGCCCCGCCTTTCGTATTGGGTACGAGCAGTGTCCACGTCTCACCTATCCCATAACTCCAAGCGGTAATATACGAACGTTCAAGTCCGCTGTCCGTCTGGTCTGCAGCATCCTTTGTCTTATGCGTTAGTTCGCTCTTTCCACGCATCGTCTCCTTACTATACTCATAGGTATGATAGAGGTTGGAGGTATTAATGCTCAAGCCAAGAAGTCCACCTACCAAAGCGACCAGACTGCCTTTTATCCAATCGGAAACCTTATGCTTTCGAACGGCATCCACCAGGAAGGCCACTGCCATCAGCAACATTACTGACAGGAAATAATAGGACATCTGGATGTGATTGCTGAAGACCTGCAAACCCGTAAAGATACCTGTCACCACGATGCCCCATAGATACTTCCCACGATAGCACAGGACCAAGCCCGCAATCGTGGGAGGTATAAAGCAGAGCGTCAGTAACTTCCAAATATGACCAGCCGCAATAATAATAAAATAATAACTGGAGAATGCCCATAACACCGCACCAAGGGCTGCCATCCATGCACGGAAATCAAATGCACGCAACAGAATGTAGAAACCCAGAAGCATCATGAACACATAGCCAGCCACCTCGGGAAGACCCAATTGATAGACCTTTTCCACTGTAGCCAATGTATCGGTGCTATCGTACGAAGGCGACATTTGATACGTAGGCATACCTGAGAACAGCGAGTTGGTCCATCGTGTGCGTTCACCATCGTGTGCCTTTCGGTACTCATTCAGTTCCACATTCGAACCTACGGCAGCATTATGGTCTGTACCTGTCAATACCAAGCCGTCCATAATGGGATTCCAGAAATATGCCATGCTGACGACTGCAAACAAGGCCACCATCAGCACGTCGGGAAGAAATTTCTTGTAACTCATAATTAACTCACGATTAATAAAAAAGGCTGCATTTTACTGCAGCCTTATCATTCTCGAAGATGTGCGTTTACCTGACAATAGTATTGTCGAATAAAGGCTGCACCTCAGCATAAAAGTAAACTTTCCTGCGTTCGGTTTGCACTTTACTTACGCAGACCCAGAGCCTTCACAATAGCACGATAGCGGTTGATGTCGCGAGTCTTCAGGTAGTTGAGGAGGGCGCGACGCTTACCTACCAAACCAGTCAGGGCACGCTCTGTGCTGTGGTCCTTGCGGTTCTGCTTCATGTGCTCCGTCAGGTGCTTGATGCGATAGGTGAACAATGCGATTTGGCTCTCTGCGCTACCTGTGTTAGTTGCGCCACCACCAAACTCTGTGAAGATCTCAGTCTTCTTGGTTGAATCTAAATACATAGTACTTAATTAATTATGTTAAACTTGTTTGTCGAACAGCAACCTCTCATCGGCACTGTTTCGCAAATGCGGGTGCAAAGGTAGTGCAAATCAAGCGAAAATACAAATAATGAACAATATTTTTGCAGATGAAGGCACGAAAAACATGCTATGGCATACTTTTTCTGACTAAGTCTGCTAAAAATATGAAGCCGATAGGCTGATAAGGGCAAGGCCCGTTCGTTATTTGTAGTTTCCGAGATGCAGCCTACTTTCGAGACCACGAAGTGGACTCAAAGGTACAAGCTTCCGAACGAGAATACCTTCGAGACCTCAAAATGGGCTCAAAGGTAAACTTTCCAATATCTTCGCTTTCAGTTGTTCCACATCGGGCACGCCAATGCGAGTCCATTTCTCCACGCCATCGGTATCATAAAGCCCATAGGTTGGCACACCACCGCTGTTATAATGCTCGAGTAGAGAATAGTACTGATCTTTTGTAAGATAGTAATGTTCACCCGGAATGTCCTTAATCATCTCGTCCCAAGTGCCTGCAGGCGAGGTGTCACAGGTCAAATAAACGAATGTTACGGGTTTGTCTTTCAGTTCCTCTTTCATTGGTGCCATAAGTCGATGCCCCTGCCGACAAGGTCCACACCATGTGGCCCAGATGTCGAAAAGGACAACTCGTCCCTCATAACGACTCAGCAATGCCGGTAAGATGTCCTTTGCTGGCACGGAATCTAGCGTATGGAAAAAGACACCCGCTTGACGGTTAAAATCTTCGCGTTTTCGCTGTTGCCCATCGTCGTAGGCATGTAGAATGGCCACATGGTCTGGGAGGGTAATTTCCTCGCGAATTTTATCCGTCTGGTTGCTAAACTTGTTTGTGAGTACGGTTTGCAACAGGCGCAATTGTGCAGTGTAAGGGTCACATGCGTTTTCATACCAGCGATTGTAAGCCCAGAAAGCAGGACTGGCGGGCGCATATCGGCGACTGGTCATCTCAAATGCATCATTATCCGGAATTGTAGCCATAAGCGATGATGGAGGCATCATTTGCTCGTATTCATTAAATTTCTTCATGTATGCTTCCGGATCTACAATCCTGGGCTCCGCACCAGTGCGCTCTTGCAAGTTGATATAGTTTCTTGCGAAGTAGATGGTCCAACTGCGATAATCGTCCTCTGCTTCCATACGCAACAGAGCTTTCGAGGCTGAGGTCAGTCGGCGTTTGTTAATGGCACTCTTCTTCGCCTCCAGTCGGGCTTTGAAGAACCGTGCCCGTTGGTCCGGTGTCTCTTGCTTATTTAATTCGTCATATAACTTTAAGTCATCTGTCTTACGATGCTGCAAGGTCTCCCAGAAATCATCTGTACACTCCTTGTTCGTACGTGCCATGAATCCATGGAAGTCTACAAAAGGACAACCTTCAGCCTCCAAGTCGATAAGCATCTCTGTCACCTCTCCTGGAGCAACAAGAACCATAGCAACTGTCTCTTCCAATTCAGGAATGAAAACAAGTACTTGACGTGTCAGACGCACAGGAACTTGTGCTTCCACCATGCCATCATCACCAATAGGAAACATTCCCTCAAATTCGTGTGGCGCATCCAAAGGAGTATAGTTCCCTATGAATAACGTCAACTTCTTGTCAGGTTTCATGCCCAGCACACAGGCACGCACCGTTGCCATACCCTCTCCTATCTTGGCATCGGGCAGCATCTCATCCTTGGCATAATGCACCTTCTTCCATTCGTCGGGACGCATACGTCCCTTCTCTTTAGCTCCTATCGGCAGTGCCAAGAGGGCTAACAGCAACAAACACAATATTCTACGCATGCTTTGCAATTGCTAAACGAACAAAGATTAGTTCCCATTAACCAGAAAGTCTAAAAACTTCTCCACGATGGCGTACTGGCTTTCGGGCAGTTGGCAGTGGGGATGGTCGCCTACGATGTCGCAGGCAAAACGATCGGCAATGCCAAACTGCTCCCACACCTTTTGGGCGGCTTCACCCGAGACACGCATCGCATCGTCAGCCAGCCACTTGTAACTGGGATTGCCCAGCAGCAACAAAGCACGCGGACAAATAAGGGCACACAGTTCGTGATGGTCATAGGGCAAACGATATACACCATCGCCTCCAAAGTTCTCGCGCATGCTCTCGAGGAACCAATGGTAATCTGTCTTGTCTAGGTTCTCCACATCATCCATCGGATAAGAGATGCGCCATGCCGCAGCTCCGCCTCCGCCAGGCTCCTGAGCAATGGTCAGGGCTATGCGCTCGTCAAAGGCTCCGCAATAAAGGGTCATCTTTCCTGCATATGAACACCCACTGACTCCGATGCGACTGACATCAATTCCTGTCTGGGAAGCCCCCAACTGCTGCAAGCCATCGATGAGCCTGCTCAATCCCCAGGCCCACTCGCTGTAAGCACCATTGTCCTTCAATTCGGGATAAAGGCGGTCAAAAGCATGCTCGCCACGTTCGTGGTGCGGGCGCCATTGTGAATAGTCGTTCACCTGCGCCTCGTGGAAAGTCATGATGGCAATGGGACGATTCTCAAACAAGGGCCGGGGCAAGGACAGCATGCTGGTGCCAATCATGAGCGCATAGGGAGGTTGGCCCGTCTGCGGATAGTGAATGGTGCTGCGCAGTGTCAACGTCTGACCGCCCACGGTGACATCAACAATAAGTGTGTCGCCGTCCATCCGTGCTTTCACCTGCTCGGGAGATACACTGGGCTTACGACCGATACCATAATGCTGAATCTGAGCAGCAATCTCATTACGCCTGCGCTCCCAATCGGGAAAGTTCTCCACTCGTCCACTACCATCGGCCCACGCGAGGGCATCGGGCAAATCACGGATAACGGGCAGGTCGGCCGCTTGAGGCATTATGGGAGTTGCGAAATGACTTCCCGTATTCTCTTGCTGATAAACTCGAGGGACAACGTCCACTACAGAAGTTCCCAGGTCCCCATCTCCCTCCGCTACAATCTGAACGAACGGGAATAGGCTCATAGCCAAACAACAAATCACTATCTTTTTCATAAGTATTTCAATTACTTTGTGAAGTTACACCCTATCTGAAAATATTAATCCTTCTCTCTTGAACATGCGCCCAATGAATCCCTTCTGGAACCGTTCTCACACGAGCTCGATTAGTTATTCACTATAATTATGATCAACCACAATGACCACTTGCATTCCTGGCACTAAAGGCTGAATCTCACTGGTAAGTTGAGCGGCAAAAGCAGTATCGTCGTGAACAGAGATATCCGGAACGACATCAACGGAAAGCATCCCATCTTTCTCGGAATAATAGAATCCATGCACCTGAACGATGTCCTTGTGGGCTGCAAGGAGTTGCATCACCTGCGACTGTAACTTAGAATGGCGGTTGTCTCCAGTAGCTACTGCATAGACGCCTACGGTCATGATAATGCCGTGTCACTCTATCATCTGCATGGTTATCTTACGGGTAAGACCATGAATCTCGTGGGCAGACATCGTATCATAAACATTGATGTGGAGCGAGCCAATCTTCACGTCAGGACCGTAATTGTGGAGTATCAAGTCATAAACCCCATGCACTCCTTCGAAGTCAGAAACCTCCTTTACAATTTGCTTGGTAAGTTCTGCAGAAATGCTTGTACCCAACAGTTCGTTAACAGGCGAAGCCAGCATCTCGATTCCGGCCTTGATAATTACAATGGATATCAAGGCTCCAAGGACACCATCAAGAGACACATTCCACAATAACATGACACCAGCCGAGAAGAGTGTGGCCAAGGTGATAATGGCATCAAACAAGGCATCCGAACCAGAGGCTATCAGGGCATCGCTCTTCAACGCCTCTCCCTTGCTTTTGACATACTGCCCCAGCACCAGCTTGACCACGATGGCTACCACGATGACTACGAGTGTTGTCATTGTGTATTCAGGCTCTGTCGGGTCAAATATCTTCTTGACTGACTCTATGAATGAGGTAACACCTGCAGACAGGACGATGACGGCGATGATGATAGCACTGAAGTACTCTATTCGCCCAAAGCCAAAGGGATGCTTGCGGTCGGCTGGTCGCTGTGAGAGTTTCGTGCCAACGATGGTGATGACACTCGACAAAGCATCACTCAGGTTGTTGACAGCATCCATCACTATGGCAACCGAACTGGCCAGAACGCCCACAACAGCTTTGAAGCCAGCCAGAAGTACATTAGTTACAATGCCTATCCAACTGGTGCGGATGATTTCTTGACTGCGATCCATCTTACTTGGCTGGTGCCCACTTGCAACGGACAGGCGAAACTATAGCGCCTTCTTTTTTCAATTCGGCAAAAGCCTTGTCCACTTCCTTACGGTCGGCACCCAGTGCCTTTGTTACGTCACCAGCCGACACGGGCTTACCAGCCTCACGCATAGCCTGCAATACTTTCTCTTTCATAATCGTATGTGTTTAATCAAACTCACTTGTTTGCCACCACAAATATACATTATTTTCGATACATTGGATTCATAAAAGGTACAAAACTTTCATTTATTACCGAAAAACATAAAATGATTTCCGTATTCTCCCTTATGTTCCCAACCAATCTCCAAAGCCTCTTGGAAATCGTGCCCTTATTCAATCGCAATCGAGCCCTTGTTCGATCACAATCGTACCCTTGTTCAATTGCAATCGTACCTTTGTTCGATTGACAACGAACCATCGTGCAATTTTTCATAACTTATGATTCTGGGCCAACGAGCAGGGAGTGAGCCCGAAGCGCCAAAGAGATACCTTTACTTCTTTTTCGGGTCCCAGCGGTAGCGGAGGGAGAGGGTCACATAGCTGTGAAGGAAACTCTCACCACCTTCAGTATGGGAAGTGGCGGAGATGGTGGAGAAGTTGCGGCGGTTCTGATTCAAGAGGTCGCGACCAGCGAGAGTGATTTCGGCTCGATTGTTCAGGTGACGAAGCAGGGCACCCTTTCCGCCCACGAATTTATAGGCGACCTCGGCATTAAGGAGGAAGGGATTGTTGTTCATCGACGGGGACAGATAGCCACGATTAAGGACAAACTGAGGGCTGAGCGTAAAGCGCCAACCGCTCTTGAGTTTATAGAGGATGCGCAATTCGGCCAGATAGTAGAAAATGTTCTCCGCAGGCTGGGTAGCATCGCTGTAGGTGTAGCCGTCCCAGGTGAAGGTGTGGGAGGTCCACAACTGCCAAGGGTCAACATCATAGTTGAGGCTCACTCTCTCTCTAAGATGCGAGCGACCTTGCCGGTTGTATGTCAGGCCCGTAGCCTCATCTACGAGGGTGAGGATGCCATAAGTGGTGCCCAACTGACCAGACAACGATTGCTGGAGTTGCAGGTTCTTGCCCAGCGAGCGGTCGTAGTTGACCGAAGCACCCCACTGGCTGCCGCCGCGCACATTCTGCTTCTGCGAGCGATAGGAACCCGTTTGGCTGTTATAATGAAGGACAGTGCCCACGGGATCGTAAGCCTTCGAATAATCAAGGGTGATGCCCAGCGACTGAGTGCCGCGAGTGCGCATCAGGTTGTAGTTGAGGTTAGCCGTGAGGATGTGAGAAGTCTTCAGATTGGGATTGCCCTCGATGATGTAGAGCGGGTTGGTGTCGTCGCGGTAGCCGATGCAGTCGATGAGTTCCGAAGGATTCGCGGCATACGAGACATTGGCCTTGAGACCCTGCTGCCTGCCCATGCGATAGTTCAGTTCAAAGTCGGGCGAGGCGAGCAGAAGGTTGCGTCGGGCCAGCGTGTCCAACTTGCCTCGCTGATAGTCTGTCTGCTCATGACGATGCGAGAACGTAAGTTTGGGACTAAGGGCAAGCTTGCCCAAGGTGACCTGCGTTCCCAGTTCCAACTCGTTCTTCCACAGGTTATCGCGCCGATGGAGACTGTTACGTGTGTCGAGGGTATCGGCTCGCCAGCGCTGTTCGTCGCGTAAGCCGTAGTCGTAGGTGGTGCCCCATTGGGTCATGAGCATCACCTTCTTGCCCAAGGCCTGCATGTAACCGAGATTCAGCACAACGGCGAGATTGTCGGTGGGCGTCTCAAAGTGCTGGCGATCGATGGTGGAAGTGCCCTCCTGCAGGTAGTGGTAGTCGCCCTGCGACGAACCCTGCTCCTTCCGATGCTTGTAGTTGGCGCTTAGTTGACCTCCCAGCATTCCCTTCTTGGTATTATAAACCATCTTTCCCCGCACCAGTCCCGACAAACCTTGAGCATGCGACGAAGACTGATAATGAGCGGTATTCACTACTCCCCCCTGCCCCTCAGAAAGAGAGGTGATGGAGGTCTGTTCTTGACGGTCCGTCATATTCTTCTCGTCTTCGTAGGCCAATGTGCTTTCGATTCGCATCGTCAGTTTGGGCGATAGTTCGATGCGCGTCGAGAAGTCGAGCGGAGCAGAAAGGCTGTGTTGGTTGGTTTTTGTCTGCTTGTCCGTCTCAGTAGGCAATGTATTAGGCAGGAAGGTCTGCGTGTTCTCCCATCGACGATGAGGTGTGTCGCGGTGGTTGGCTCCTGCCGTCAGCGTCCAATAGCTGTCGCGCGAGGATTTGGCGAAGGGTTTCCATGCGTGTTTATAGCCCACGCCACCCAATTGTTGACGGATGGCATTGTTGCCTCCATACTCCCAAATGCTTTCGTAGGTGTGCTTATTGATGGCCCTGGGGTCGTCGGCCACACGCAAGAAGAACATCAC
Organism: Bacteroidaceae bacterium; assembly: GCA_017962495.1. Classification (GTDB taxonomy): domain Bacteria; phylum Bacteroidota; class Bacteroidia; order Bacteroidales; family Bacteroidaceae; genus Physcousia. The sequence continues at coordinate 26,214 of JAGCVH010000004.1, read as the reverse complement.
GGGGTCGGTGTCGCTCAGTCGCATGCCATCGAGCGTAGCAGCGTAGTTGGGACGCGAATAGGCCGTTGCATTCACTTCTCCACTCCAGCGGTCCATGAAACCAGGCTTCACGGTCACGTCCAGCACCTGTTCTCGCTGTCCGTCATCCACTCCCGTGTGCTCCTCCAGCTCACTCTTGCGCTCGTAGGCCTTGATGTTCTCCACAGCCTCCACGGGCAATTGACGCATCAGCATCTCCTCGCTCAGTGCCTCGTGGCCATTCATCATTAGGCTGACAGGTTTCCCGTTCCACATCAGGCGTCCATCCTTCACGCTAACGCCTGGCAACTGTAGGACGAGATCTTGCAGACGCTGATTATCTTCTATTGAGAAACCCTGTGGGTTGAACACCACCGTGTCGCCTCGCATGTAGAAGCGACGGGCACGACCCTCGACGGCAAGTTCCTTCATCAGCACCTCACTGGGCTCAAGACGTATGTCGTCGATGACGACTGTGTCCATACCGGCACCAGACAGGTATTGCGCCGTCGCAGGTTTGTAACCGAAGTACTCGGCGTAAAGCGTGATACGCCTCATGCTGTAACTCTCCAGTATGAAACGGCCAAGTGTGTCGGCCATAAGCACCCAAACGGAGGTACCTTCGCCCGAGGTCATCATGGCCTTCACTTGTGCCCCGTCCAGGGGTTCGCCCGTCTGGGCATCAACGACGCGTCCCTTCACAATGTCGGCTTGCAACGATGCCGTTATCGAAAGCAGGGCAAGCAGGAAGATAATTGTCTTTTTCATCGGTGAAATGGGTTAAAATTGAGACATAAGGGTCCCCTTAGTGAGGAGGTTGAGAGAAGTCCTTTGGGGAAAATCCTCCACGACCCTCACGGGCAGTGGAGGCGGTGGCGCCAAACTTATTAAATATAAAACTAACTAAATCCTAATGCTATTATGAAAACAGTAGGCTTTATTTCTGCTTCTCGTCGATACGCTTCAGCTCGAAGTCGCAGGCCGAGAACCACTGGCCGAGCCACGAGGCACGGGTGAGGGCGGGGTCGGTGGAGACGCCGTAATGTACTGTGACGGGCTGAGTGAAGTGCATGTCAGGCAGCGCGATGCGGTTCCACCCGAAGCCCTTGCTGCCGTTGGCATTGGCTATGGCACAGAGGAAGTTGTAGTCGGACGTATGGAGCGCATCAGGGTTGGCTGTTACATAGGCATCTATGCTGTCGCGCTTCGACTTCGCCTCCCGCCACAGTCCACCACCTTCGTTGCCGTCAGCAGGAATCTCTGTCCGATAGATGGTAGTGGACGATGTCAGTGAGTCGGCAAAGGCATAGATGTATGCCCCCTGCCCATTGGCACGCACGCAGGCCGTGAGCCGGTAGGTGCCGGGCTGGAGCAGTTCGGTGCGTTCGATGGTGAAGAGCTGGCGATGACGCGAGTCGTAGGTGTCGATGTAACGGGCTCCGTGACCCGTGTAGTACTGTCCGCTGGAGGTGTAACGCTCATTGCAATGGTCGGCACGAATGACACGCCAGTCGCGCTCGGAGAGGAACTCCCATTCGTCGGGATCGTAGAAGATGCCGTCGTGGGTGTTCTCCTTGCGATACTGTTCGTCGCGGATATGCCAACTCTTGTCCTCGGCCTCCTTGATCTTTGCGACAAGACTTGTGCCATAGAAGGCAGCACCGATGAACAGACCTATCCAGATGATCAAGAATGCCAGACGCTGACCAAAGCCCATGGGCTTGAGCATGCGGATTTCACTGAAGAAGCTATGAATGATGCAATACGTAGGAATGAGTAGCACACCAAGACTGAGCACAGAGGCTATGAGCAAGTGAGTCTGGTTGGCATCGAAGAACTGCCAGAACGTGGGATCGCTCTCGTGAATCATCGTGTGCGGCATTGTCATCACAGCTATCAGACCCACGATACCTGCCAACATAGAGATAGCCAGTGCTATACCCAACGCGTAGATGGACCAACGAATGAGTGTGCCCATGATGAAGAAAAAACCACCCAGACAACCCATGTGTCCCTCATCGGGCCGCTGTGTCGGTTGCGGTTGACTGACTTCGTCAGCCAGATTTTGCGGGTTCACCTGTTTACCCTTCATACGAAGTCGGTCCTCTGGGGTATCGGCTACAGGCATGAGTACGCCCAGGATGAAATAGAGAACGATAAGTGAGAGATTGATACTGATGCCCCAATGCCAACGTGACCAGTAGAACATGCGCGAGACGAATCCTCCGGGAAAGAGCAAGAACAAGGCCACATAGCCTAGTCGCCACCACAGCACATCACCGCCAAAGTAAGTGGCAAGACCAGAGAGCACACCCATGAGTTTGCGATCGGATAGGTTACGATATAGGCGACGGGAGGAACCATCAGCCTCCTTCCCCGCATCCTCCATAAAAGAGGAAGGTCTTTCTTCTCCATTCGGGATTTCCTCTCCCTCAGAGGAGAGGGGGCTTTCCATCTCCTCAGGACTACCAACGCGGTGGATGATGTCCTGGACATGTTCGATGGTTATGGCCTGTACGCCACTGGCTTTCAACTCGTCAAACAGTTCAGCAATACGAGCCTCGATGTCGTCAGCAATCTCTTCGCCGCCCTCACGATGGCTAAAGTAACTGTGCAGCGAATCAGTGTATCTTTTCAACAGTTCGTAGGCGTCTTCATCGATAGCATAGAGGCGACCTAAAAGATTTATAGTGATATTCTTTTTCATGATTCTTGATGTGTTAGAAGATGAGTTGTTTTCAGATAGTTAACCGTAGTAGCCAGTTCGTTCCAAGCCTGGTCAAGACCCGTGAGGAACTCTTCGCCTTCCTGGGTCAGGGCATAGTACTTACGAGGTGGTCCCTGGGTGCTCTCCTGCCATTCGTAGGAAAGCAAGCCGTCCTTCTTCAAGCGAGTGAGCAGTGGATAGAGCGTACCTTCCACTACCAACAGTTCGGCCTCCTGCAGCTGACGAATAATGTCGCTGGCATAGGCCGCTGCTCGCTTCAGCAACAGTAGGATGCAGTATTCCAGCATCCCCTTCCGCATCTGTGATTTGGCATTGTTGATGTCCATAACTTATTAGTGAAAAAGTAAGAAGTGAAGAGTGAGAAGAGAAATACTCTTTAATACTGATTCGGATTACGGGGAGCCAACAACCACAGGACGATGTAAGCCAATAGACCGCAACCCAAGCCAAAGAAGGCCATAAGGAAAAATACACGTACGAGGAGAGGATCTACCTCGAAGTACTCGGCGATGCCACCACATACGCCTGCAATCTTCTTGTCTGTCTGAGACAAATAAAAGCGTTTGTTATTCATAACTTATTGGTTTTATATGGTTTATACATTCTTTCTATCGTCTTCTTACACGCTTACCCTCAAGTCTTTTCTGTCATTCTATTAGGTTTCACGCCACAAAGTTAAGGAAAAATATAATACCTTGCAATACATAGTACTATATTTTTTGAAATATTTTTTTCATAGGCGCTTAGTCGGGCACTAAATTGGACATATAGTATAATATTGAAGGTACACGTGCGCACGCGAACAAGGGAGACAGTGCTTACGAAGAAACGAAAAAGGCTCTCGCCAAATGACGAGAGCCATGAAAATTATCTGCTGTATCAATTTCACATCAAATCATCGGTTTGCACGCTTACGCTCCAGATGGTCGAGGATGATCTTGCGCAAGCGCATCGACTTGGGAGTGACCTCAACATACTCATCTTCCTTGATGTATTCGAGGGCTTCCTCCAGCGAGAACACGATGGGCGGGATGATGCGCACCTTCTCGTCCGAGCCTGAAGCACGCATATTGGTCAACTGCTTTGCCTTGCAGACGTTGACAACGAGATCGTTTTCGTGAACGTGTTCACCCACTACCTGACCAGCATAAACCTCCGTTTGCGGGTCGATGAAGAAGGACCCACGATCCTGCAAATTGTTGATAGCATAGGCATAAGCAGTGCCACCCTCGAGAGCAATCATAGAACCATTAATGCGACGCTGGATGTCACCTTTATAGGGTTGATACTCCTTAAAGCGATGAGCCATTATCGCTTCACCTTGAGAGGCAGTGAGTACGTTGGTGCGCAAGCCTATGATGCCTCGCGAAGGTATGTTGAACTCTATGTTCACACGCGAACCTTGGGTTTCCATACTTGTCATCTCACCCTTGCGACGTGTAACCATATCTATCATCTTCGAAGAGAACTCCTCAGGAACATTAATGGTCAGTTCCTCGATGGGTTCACACTTCACGCCATCTATCTCCTTATAGATAACCTGTGGCTGACCCACTTGCAATTCGTAGCCTTCGCGACGCATAGTTTCAATGAGAACAGAGAGATGGAGGACACCACGACCAGAGACTATCCAACGATCGTTATAGCCTTCGGGCTGCTCTACACGCAAGGCAAGATTCTTCTCCAACTCCTTTGCCAGTCGGTCACCAATGTGACGACTCGTGCAATATTTACCCTCCTTGCCAAAGAAAGGAGAGTCGTTGATGGTGAACAGCATAGACATCGTGGGTTCGTCGATGCTGATGGGAGGCAGTGGTTCTGGATTCTCAAAGTCGCATATGGTGTCGCCTATCTCAAAGTTCTCCAAGCCAATGATGGCACAGATGTCGCCACTGGACACTTCACTTATACGTGCCTGCCCCATACCCGTGAATGTATGCAGTTCCTTTATCTTAGTCTTCTCCATCGACCCATCGCGGTGTGCAATGGTGATGTTCATTCCCTCACGAATGGTGCCACGATGCACACGTCCAACAGCAATACGACCCACATATATCGAATAATCGAGTGAAGTAATGAGCATCTGTGGTGTTCCTTCCAGTTGTTGAGGGGCAGGTATGTGTTCAAGTATCTGATCGAGAAGGAACTTGATATCATGGGTGGGGTTAGAGTAGTCAGGTCCCATCCATCCGTTTTTAGCCGAGCCATAGATGACAGGAAAATCGAGTTGCTCTTCCGTAGCATTCAGGTCGAACATGAGGTCGAACACCATCTCATAAACCTCTTCGGGGCGGCAATTCAATTTATCTACTTTATTCACTACAACTATGGGCTTCAAACCTATCTCCAAGGCCTTGCGCAAAACGAAGCGCGTCTGTGGCATCGGGCCTTCGAAGGCGTCAACCAAAAGGAGACAACCATCGGCCATGTTCAGTACACGCTCTACTTCGCCTCCGAAATCAGAGTGTCCTGGCGTGTCGATGATGTTAATCTTCGTGCCTTTGTAGTTGATGGAAACGTTCTTGGAAAGGATGGTAATACCACGCTCTCGCTCCAATTCGTTATTGTCGAGCATCAACTCTCCTGTCTGCTGGTTGTCGCGAAAGAGATTACCCTCCAAGAGCATCTTATCGACAAGGGTCGTTTTCCCGTGATCGACGTGTGCAATAATAGCAATATTACGTATGTCCTGCATCGTTTTGCTTTAATTTGGGTGCAAAGATACTAATATTTTGCCATTTAGCGTTTACCAAATACCATTTATTTTACTCATGTAACGTATGTTTCGGAGTACAATAAAAAAGAAATGGGATGAACTAACGTTCTTCCCCACCCTTTGGCACTCACATTTTCACAAACTAGAGTTCCCTTACAAAATTAACTAACTAAATCTATTTCACAATCAAAACTTTCATATAAACTAATACCCTTGTGCTCACTATAAATATGTATTATTTTTGCATTACAAAATTACATACTAAATATGAAATAACAAAGGACAGGTAACTCCTAAATAAGAAAGCCACCTGCCCTGATACAAATTTGTCGTAATTTCGTACAAAACTCGCTGACAATCAAGCCTGATTGATTTCGTCTTTTGCCCGATTAAACTGCGATTCATGATACTGTTTGGGCGTGCATCCAAACTTTGCAGCAAACAATTTATAGAATGTGCCACGATTATTGAAGCCTGCTTGATAGCATACTTCCTCTACATTCATGCCAGTCTTTGTCAGCAGTTGACGAGCACGCTCCAAACGTGCTTCACGAATCATATCCTTAGGCGTCAAGCTCGTGATGCCCTCCAATTTACGGTAGATATTACGCAATCCGATACCAATCTCCTTAGCTAAGAACTGCGTTGTAAGGTCAGGATTTGTAAGGTTATCGTTGATAATCTGGGTTATACGGTCAAGGAGCAACTTATCTTCATGATGGAGATGACGACCATCCACAACATCGAAGGCACTCAGACTTGAGTTGAAATAATCCTTAAGCTTTTGGTTACGCTTCAGTTGATTGCGTACGACGGAAAGGAAATAGTTGATTTCAAAAGGCTTACTAAGGAACAGTTCTGCTCCTGCATTGGCCGTAGCCACCTGAGTTTCTTCATTCTGCCTTGAGGAAAGTAAGATGATAGGAATATGGTTTGTAAGACTGTTATCCTTTATGCGACGACAAAGTTCAACCCCGTCGAAGGGTTCCATGACAATGTCCGAGATGACAAGATCGACCCGATTCTTCTCAAAACTCTTCATTGCCATTTCAGGATCAGAGAATGATATCACATTATAATCCTTCCTTAAGATGTCGTCAAGGAACCAAAGCATCTCCCTGTCATCATCCACGACAAGCACCGTAGCCTTATTTTCGTCCATTTCATCGACATTTTTATCATCATACTCCACCCAAGAGTCTTCGTCATGATGGATTGCAGTATAGCCCGAAGAGGGCGCGTTTTCAGCAACGCTCAGCTCTTGACGAGGCAGGGTTACCTTAAACATCGTCAAGTCATTATCCCCTTGAACATCAATGTCACCGCCTAATCCCGTGATGAGACCTTGCGTGATAGCTAAACCAAGTCCGTTTCGTGCAAAGCCTCGATTTAGCGTATCGTCCTCAAGACCTTCAAGAATGGTATAGCGGTTAAACATGTTATTTATCTGCTCGCGACTAATAGCACGGCCCGAATTACTTACCTTTAATTGCAGTTTATCCTGCTCTGTCGTACGTAGGTCGACGTAGATGTCGCCATTCTCTTTGACATACTTGAACGCATTGGAAATCAAGTTAATGCAGATGGTCGTAAACGCATTAACATCCGTTGGCCAAACCAAGCCTGGCTGTATGCTCACTTTGTAGTTAATGTGATGCTTTTCCGCTTCCACACAGAAGCTGGCGACCGTATCTTTGAGACGTTCTGTTACATTTGCCTCAACTATATTCATCACGCGGTTACCAGTATCGATTCGACGGAACTCGATAAGTTGTTGGATAAGGTCGTTAAGCCGGGTCGAACTACGTTGTATGACAGTGGCATAATCCTTCACATCGGCACTTACATCCGACATATCGAGTATGCGTTGACAAGGACCGCTGATCAGTGTAAGAGGCGTTGAAAACTCATGCGTGATGTTGGTAAAGAAGCGCAGTTTGCTCTCATACACATCTTGACGGTGTTTCTCGTTCATGCGCTCTATCATGTAGAAATTACGGCGACGCTGCCGACGGATATAGCGATAAATGACATAGGCAATCATAGCCATCGCCAACAATGCATAAAGCAGTTTCATAGGCCACGACAACCACCAGGGTGGAAGGATGTGAATTTTAAGTTCATAAGAGGGACTGATGTAACTACCTCTTCTATACCGCACGCTCAAAGTATACTTTCCGGGACGCTGGTTGATGAACGAGATGCTACGGTTTCTACCATTCTGAATCCAACTATGCGAACCGTCGTCAAGACAATATTCGAAGATGTAGTTGTCGGCATGGAGATAATCAACCGCATCATACTTAACAGTGAAGTCGTTACGGTCATATTCAATCTCGATGGGAGCATTGTCTGTAATCGGACGTATATCCATTTCATCGGTTAGGAACATCACATCGCGGAATTTTATATCGGGCAAGATGAGCGTCTCTTCGTTTCGCTGAGGAGAAATCACAATGAAACCGCCTGTTCCGCCAAAGTATTTAATATCATTTTCTTCATCATAGTAGGCCGCACCCTCTACAAACTCACTTACCTCTATATTGTTTCCAATGGCATAAGTCTTTGTCATCATGTTTTTGGTATTCCACTGTACCATACCATGAGGCGTGCAGAACCAGACATTTCCGTTTCGTGTATAAATGATGGAGCGAACGGTTTGAGATTCAAGGCCAAGCGTATCATTCAAGTTAACGACAGGCTTTGAGGGATCGTTAGGTTTCATGAACAAGCCCGCCGATGTCGCAAACAGCACACCCTGAGGCGCTTTTGTATTAAGCGTAAGTACATCGTTCGCTACGCTTAGGCGCGGTGTTGCGAAGGCATAGGCTTTATGCTTGTTGGACTTGCGTTCGATTTGCGCCACGCCATTCTCTCGGTATGTCACCCATATTGAATTCCCGCGAGACCGAATCGCCAAAGCCTGTTCAAGTTCCCAATGTTCAGGGTCGTAGAGTATCTGGTCGATAGACTCGACCGCAGGCATGTCGCCATTCCAACGCAGATGCACGCAATAGATACCATGACCCCAAGTTGCGATCCACAATTCGTCATCGACTTCCGTCAAATCGTGCACATTATGGATTGGAAGGTCACCGACATCCAGCACGCCAATATAGTGCCGACGAGGCAGGTAATAATTGATACCTCTTCCGTCAGAACCCATCCAGATAATACCATTCCGACCTTCACTCAAGCAATAGATGGAGTTGTGAAGCAAAAGGCTGTTCTCGGTGGTGAAATGTTCTATCTTTGACGCATAACCGCTTTCGGGATCGTAATTATGATAAGCAACCAAACCATCTCCTTTTGTCGACATCCACAATGTGCCCTCGCTATCCTTCTGCAAATCACGTACCGGAGTAGAAATGGGGAAAGGGAGTTTCTGCAAACTCTCCGTGCGTATCTCATACGGGTCATCAGAGAAATAACGGATACCTTCACCGTCGGTCGCTACCCACAAGATATGTTGTCGGGCGTCGTATTTGATATCGAACACACCAGATTTTACATCCAAACGCGACTCTTCCCACACGATTTCCGAACCCTCTTTTCGTGGAGTCATGCGAATGGCACCGTGATTCGTAAAGCCGACCAACACATCAGACCCATAACTCACAATCGAGGTCACTCTGCTTTGACTCAACATAGCAGGAGAGAGGGGGAATAAAGTCTCCATTGCCCCTTTGCGAAGCGATGTCCGATTCACTTTATTATCCTCATCAACCAGAAACAATTTGTCGCCATCAGAAAACGCTGACCTCATTCTTTTACCCTCAAACTCACGCTGGTGGAACAAACGGAAAGATATCGTCCCGTCGCGTTCTGTCGTCAGTTGAGCTTCATAGATCCTCGTCGGCGTCACCACATACCAATGGTGCTCTTTGTCGATGCTCATCGTCAAGATGTCGGAACAACGAAGATTCTCGAACGAGAACGGGAAGAATCGTTTTTCCTTAACATTATAATATAGTAAGCCACGCTCTTGCGAAGCCACCAATACCTCGTCGTTTGACGAAACAACAAACTTATAAATGCTGTTTATCTCCGGAAACTTTTGCAATTCACACTTACGTGCGTCCCAATGCACGATTCCGTAATTGGAATGGAACCATACTTGTCCGTACGAACCGCCTTGTATGCTTTCTATGACACTACCTTTCAATTGGGAGAAGATGCGGTCGCGCGATGTGGAGACATTGGAGTTATTTCCCTCAAGGATGGATATGCCATTGTATGTTCCCACCCACATATAGCCTAAACTATCTTGGTAAAGCGACATGACAAACATGCTCGACAAGCCATCATGTGTAGTTACCATGCGTTGGTTTAGTGCCGACAATGGCTGGCAAACCACCAGCAACAGGATTACGAAGAATCGTACGAAGACTCTTAATCGCATATTTAAAATACTCTTCATAGGAATCTATTTGTAATATAAATACGTCATGCAAAATTAGTGTAAATGAATTATGAAGACAAACTTTTTGTCAAGAAATCACACACAAAATCGCTCCGATGCACATTTCCGTACAAAAAAGTCACATCACGTAGTTGCGTAAACAAATAATAATGAGTAGTTTTGCATCGAGAACCTGTAAAATTGAATTATGAAAAAGACAATCTTCGTGTTGCTTGCCTGCCTCACTTGTCTGGGAGCAACAGCCCAAGTGTTGAAAGTGGGGAGTTACAACATCCGTTACAAGAACAAAGAGGATAGCATCAAAGGCAATGCCTGGGCAGTCCGCTGTCCTTCCATATGCAACCAAATCTTATGGGAACAGCCCGATGTCTTTGGTGCTCAGGAAGTGTTACATTCTCAACTGCTCGACCTCAACGAGAGGCTAAAGATCAGTTACAAGTGGATTGGTGTAGGAAGAGACGATGGCAAGCAGAAAGGCGAATATGCCGCCATCTTCTATAATCCTCAGCGTGTGGAACTTATCGACAAAGGAAACTTCTGGCTCAACGAGACACCCGACCGTCCTGCCTTGGGATGGGATGCTGCATGTATTCGAATCTGCACATGGGGGCATTTTCGAGACCGAGAGACCGAGAAAGAATTCTTCTTCCTGAACCTGCATATGGATCACGTGGGTGTCAAGGCTCGCAATGAGTCGGCAAAGCTGGTCATGAAAAGAATTACAGAGATGACCGACGGAGGAAAGAAACTGGCTGTGCTGACGGGTGACTTCAATGTGCCGCAAAGCAATGAACTCTACTCCCTCTTTACGGAATCGGGCATACTCAAAGACTGCTACACAGCAGCCAACCTGCGATTTGCAGAGAATGGTACATACAATGGTTTCGACTATCATTTCTTTACTGACGATCGCATCGACCACATCTTTGTCACACCGGACACTAAGGTTGAAGCCTATGCTGTTCTGACCGATGGACGCTGGCAAGAGGACATGAACTACCGCATGTCGCGTCGTAATTTCTCTGACCACTATCCCATCTTTGCACGCATTAGATTTTAAGCATTAAGAACTATGAAACGAGTTGCAATATTCTTATTTTCATTACTGATTGTACAATTCAGCTCTGCCCAATCGCGAGCCGACTATCACGTTGTGCCTCTGCCCACGAGCGTTGACCAGGACACAACGAAAGCCTTTACCCTGCAAACGGGAATGACCATCAGTTACGAGTCCTCCAATAAGGAAGCTCAAAGCACGGCAGAGTTCCTTTGTCAGTGGGTAAAGGAGGCTACAGGTATTAGTCTGCAACTGACTCCCGACAACAAACGTGCTGCCATTCGTCTCACGTTGGGACTTCAAGGAAAGGGAATAACCGTTCAGGGACAGGAGGCCTATACCATTGAAATTGGCAAAGCAGGCATTCTTGTTCGTGCCAATGAACCCGTTGGTTTGTTCCGAGCCGCTCAAACGATAAGGAAGAGCCTCCCAGTAGGCACCAAGGAAAAAGAGGTAGCTTTCCCCTTTGCTCGCATTCAGGATGCTCCACGTTTCGCTTATCGCGGTGTATTGCTTGATTGCGCCCGTCATTTCTTTTCCGTGGATGTCATCAAGCAATTCCTCGACGTGATGGCCTTACATGGTTGCAATCAGTTCCATTGGCATTTTACCGAGGACCAAGGTTGGCGCTTCGAGGTGAAAGCCCTGCCCGATCTGGCTTTGAAAGGCAGTGTGCGAGAAAAGACGGTCATTGGACCTGGCAATATGCGCATTTATGACAACATCCCCTATGGCGGCTACTACACACAGGACGATTGTCGTGAAATCGTACGCTATGCGGCAGAGCGTTACATCAACGTCATACCAGAGATAGACATGCCTGGCCACATGATGGGCGCCCTTCACGTGTTCCCCAATCTGGGATGCACGGGAGGTCCCTACCCCGTTGCTCCGCATTGGGGGGTGATGCGCGACGTACTCTGTGGAGGCAATCCCGAGACACTGGAATTCCTGAAAACCGCCTTTGGCGAGTTATGCGAAGTGTTCCCCTCCAAATTCATCCATATTGGTGGCGACGAGTGTCCCAAGGACCGTTGGCGTAAGTGTCCCAAGTGTCAGGAAAAGATAAAACAGCTCGGCTTAAAGGAAGAGAATGGTCGCAGTCCTGAAGACCAGTTGCAGACATATCTCAATCACGAAATCGAACAATTCCTTGCTTCCCGCGGACGCAGTCTAATCGGTTGGGACGAAATCCTTGCCGGTGGTCTCACCGAGAATGCCATCGTGATGTCGTGGCGTGGTACAAAGGGAGGAATCGAAGCTGCTAAGCAGAAGCATCGCGTCATTATGTCGCCCAATGTCTATGCCTACATCGACCATCCCCAATTGAAGGATTACAGTAAGCAGCCTCGCACCACAGACAGCTATCAGGTATCGTGCAGCAAGATTTATTCCTTCGAACCTGTTGTGCCCGAGGAATTGACCGAGGAAGAGCAGAAGTGCATTCTGGGCGTACAAGCAAACCTTTGGACAGAGCAGGTAGCCTACCCCGAACATGCTTTCTATCAACTTCTTCCCCGTCTTGCCGCGATGAGTGAGGTGCAATGGTGCCAACCCCAACAGAAGGACTTCGAAGACTTCAAGGCTCGTCTGCCTCGAATAGAAAAAATCTACGACAAACTCGGAGTTCAGTATTGCAGGCAGGTAGAGTAAAAAAGAAATGATGAAGTGATGAAGTCTGCGATTGAGCGAGTGCGATGCAAAGTTTGCTTTAGCATAGCCGAGCGTGAGCAGGCTCGATGTGAAGATCAAGTTATGAAGTGATGGAGAGGAAGACCACGCTCGGCGACGACAGGAGACGCTTGCGTAACGAAGAGGAGCAAGAAGGTCAATCGATGAAGCACAAAAGATTTAAGTAATCAATAATCAATAACTATTAAAGAACTATGAAAAGAATCTTTTTATCCATTATTGCCATGATGGCGATTGTATTCAGTGTCCAGGCAGCAGGTGACGATTGGGCAAATTTCAAGCGTTACGCAAATGCCAACACAGAAGTAAAGGCCTTGCCACAGAGTCAGCGCAAGGTTGTGTTCATGGGAAACAGTATCACCGACAACTGGGCTAACCGACACCCCGATTTCTTCAAAGACAATGGCTACATCGGTCGCGGCATCAGTGGTCAAACCACCTATCAAATGGTGCTTCGCTTCTATGAGGATGTAGTAAACCTGCACCCCAAAGCTGTAGTTATCAATGGCGGCACGAACGACATTGCCCAGAACAACCACCCCTATGTCGAGGATCGCACATTCCAGAACATCGTCACAATGGCTCAGATTGCCAAAGCCAACGGTATCAAGGTCATTCTCACCTCCATCACCCCCTGTGACCACTACACGTGGCGTCCCGAAATCAAGGATGTAATTGCAAAGATCAAGAGCCTGAATGCTCGTATCAAGGAGTATGCCAAGAAGAACAAGTTCCAGTATGTTGATTACTGGACGGAGATGGCCAACGAACAAGGTGCCATGCGTGATGGTATCTCTGAAGAGGGTTGTCACCCCAACGCTGCTGGTTATGCTATCATGGGCCCGCTGGTGCAGAAGGCAATTAAGAAGGTTGTTAAGTGAGGACACCCCATCTAATCTCACCAAAAGAGAATACCAGTATTTGAGTATTGATCATTATTAAATTGGAAATATGAAACGGAGTTCACTATTATTTATAATTTGTTTGTGCTGCATTGGTTTGGTTCAAGCCGCTAAACCCACTCGCATTACATCACCCGACGGCAAACTCGTCGTTTTGCTCTATACAGGCAAGGGTGAACTTACCTGGACAGTGAATCAACAGGACAAAGCCGTATATCACGAGGATAACATCTCGCTTACCATTGGCGACCAGAAATTAGACGGCAAGAATGCTCCAAAGAGCATCAAACAACGCAAGGTTTGCCAAACCATTAAGCCCGTGGTGCCCCTGAAGTTCTCCACCATTCAGGACGATTACACCGAGGCCACCATCGACTACGGCACATACAAGATTCTACTGCGTGTCATGAACAATGCCGTTGCCCACCGCTTTGTCACCAACCTGAAAGGCGAAGTGGAGGTGAAAGACGAGAGGTTCACCATCCATCCCGTCGAGGGCTTTACTGCACACTATCAGACATGTCGCTCGTTCAACACTTCCTACGAGGAAGCCTATCAGCACAAGAGCATCAACGACTGGAACCAAGATGGCAGCATTGCCACCATCCCAGCCCTGCTTTCCAATGCCGACGACACACAACTACTCATCGGCGAGAGCGATGTCGACGACTATCCACGCATGTTCTTGGTTGCCGGTAAGGAAACTATTACCACCACCTTCCCCAAAGCCCCCATCGAATGGGAACCTCGTGGCGATCGCAGCGAATCCATCACCAAGGAGGGCGACTACATTGCCAAGACTCAAGGCACACGTTCCTTCCCTTGGCGCTTCGTGGTAGTTACCGATTCCAAAGGCATCATCGAGCAGACTGTCCCTGTGCAATTGGCTCGTCGCAGTGTCATCACTGATACCAGTTGGATCAAGCCCGGCAAGTTCTCATGGGAATGGTGGAACGGTGCAACCCCCTACGGACCTGATGTTGATTTCAAGGCTGGTTGCAACTATGAAACCTACTGCTACTTTGCCGACTTTGCTGCCAAATACGGCATCGAATACATTCTCTTGGACGAAGGTTGGGCAAAGTCCACACGCGACCCCTTCAACGGCAACGACAACCTGCGTCTTCCCGACCTCATCAAGTATTGCAATGCAAAGGGAGTAAAGATAGTTCTCTGGCTTCCCTGGCTCACCGCATACAACCACCTCGACACCCTCTTCAAGACCTACGCCGAGTGGGGCATCCCTGCAGTGAAAATCGACTTTATGGATCATGCCGACCAGTGGATGGTCAACTTCTACAAGCGCGTGACAGCCGAAGCGGCAAAGTACCACATCATAGTCGACTGGCATGGAGCATTCACCCCTGCAGGTCTCGAATACGAGTATCCCAACCTGGTCAGCTACGAAGGTGTACGCGGATTGGAACAGATGGGCGGTTGCCGACCTGAGAACACCACCTACATCCCCTTCATCCGCAATGCCGTGGGTGCTGCCGACTTTACGCCTGGTGGTATGAACAACATGCAACCCGAACGCTATCGTGCCGACCGTCCCAATTCTGGAGCCATGGGCACTCGCGCCTTCCAAATGGCCCTCTATGTAGTGCTGGAGAGTGGTGTGCAGATGTTGGCCGACAATCCCACACGCTATTATCAGAACGAAGACTGCACACGATACATCGCCTCTGTGCCCACCACATGGGACGAGACACGTTGTCTGGCAGCCGATGCTGGCAAATACATCATCGTGGCCAAGCGCAAGGGTCAGAAGTGGTTCATTGGTGGCATCTGCAATGGCGAACAAGAAGAGCGCACCTTCCAACTGCCGCTAAACTTCCTATCTGCAGGCACTCACCACCTCACCGCCTTCAAGGACGGTGTGAACGCCAACTATCAGGCTATGCACTACAACCGCATAGAGCAAGACGTCACTTCACAGAGCACCATCGAAGTCCGCATGGCTAAGAACGGCGGTTGGGCAGCGGTGGTTGAGTAGTGATGAAGACTCTCCCCATACCCTCCCTGTTAAGGAGGGGACCAAAATGGGGAAATAATATTGACAATGAAGTAATCGGACACCATACAGGCCGTCCGATTACTTTTTTAACTGTTTTCTATTATCCTTATCGTTAAACTCTAAACATAAAACCATTATATTCTGTGCTCTGCGCTTGCATGCTTACGTCGAAGACGATTTGTCGGTCTATTTGTTTGGATATAATGAAAAAATCGTTAACTTTGCACACATAAACGTCGACTTGGCAACTTATTAACGTCTCGGAATCATGCATAGCAGAGTTTCCCACATAGCAAGAACGTTATCAACAAGCCACATACCAGTGTGCCGTTCTGTCCGCAAGGACTAGGGCGGCATGCTGCTTTTATATCCATTCATCCAATAAGCGAACTAACACAAAACACACTACTATGAAAACATTTAATCGATTATTACTTTTGTTCTGCCTCATACTGTTGGGCACGGCCAAAATGTGGGCAGTGGATGAGGTCTATGCCCGAATCAACACCGCCTATCATACGATGGAGCTTCACTATGATGGGATGCGACTCGCGAACATGACAAGTGATGAAATTTCCTTCTTGGCGGACAATGGCTACGGCACCCCAGGGTGGTGGAGCGATCCAGATGCCCTTTATGATGTCCTCCATGTCCAGAAAATTATATTCTATCCTGGGTTCCAAAACGCACCCATCACAAGCATGAAGGGTTGGTTCAGGAATATAGATTTTCTGACTACTGTCGAATCACTCCATAATTTCGCCACCAATGTCACCGACATTAGCGAAATGTTTTCTGGGTGTAAAAGGCTCACCACCATCGACCTGACAGAATTGGACGTTTCCAACATCACTAACATGAGCCGATTGTTCGCCGACTGTGAACAGCTCCAGAGCGTTAACCTGAGTGGATGGAACACAGCCAAGCTTACCAACGCAGGCAGGATGTTCGACGACTGCGATGTGCTCTCTACCATCAACCTGAGCAACTGGACTAACACCGTGCTCACGAACATGAGTATCATGTTTGAAGGCCTCGGTGCACTCACCACCCTCAACCTGTCGGGCTTCAGGACAGCAGCTGCCACCAACATGAGCAATATGTTCTCGGGCTGCAAGAAACTCACTAACATCAACCTGAGCTCATTCAATACCAGCAAGGTAACCAACATGAGCGGTATGTTCAAAGGCTGCAATCTGCTGACAAGCATCTCGTACGGAAGCAACTGGAACACCAGTAATGTGACGGACATGAGTTATATGTTTGCAAGCTGTCCCTCCTTGACCAGTCTAACCCTGAGCAATTACAATCCCGCAAGCGTTACCAATATGGACCATATGTTCTCGGGTTGTACTAGCTTGACGAACATCACCTACGGCAGCAATTGGAATAGCAGCAACGTAACGAACATGCGCTACATGTTCGCCAACTGTACCGCACTGAGTACCCTCAACATGAGTAATTGGAACACTGCCAGTGTTACTGACATGAACCACTTATTCTCTGGTTGTAGCAATTTGTCATCCATCTCGTACGGCAGCAATTGGAATACCAGCAAGGTGACGAACATGAGCTACATGTTTGAAAACTGCTCCAACTTTACTACGATCAACCTGAGTAATTACAACACCTCCAGCGTAACCAATATGGCAGGCTTGTTCAAAGGCTGTAGCAAAATGACGGGGTTCTCATACGGCAGCAACTGGAATACCAGCAAGGTGACGGACATGAGCGAAATGTTCCGAGGTTGCAAACAATTGTCTAGCCTCGACCTGGGCAACTTCAACACCGCTAATGTTACAAACATGGCAACCATGTTCGGTGGTTGCTCATCACTTGCTACCATCAACAACCTTGGCAACCGAAATACCAGCAACGTTTCGGATATGAACGGCTTGTTTGCTGGTTGCTCTGCCCTCACCAGCATAGACGTAAGCAACTGGAACACTGGCCGCGTTACGGATATGAGTAGCATGTTCAACGGCTGTTCCCACATCACCAGCCTCAACCTAACCAAATGGGACACTGCTAAAGTCGGAAACATGGAAGGTATGTTCCACGGCTGTTCCTCCCTCTCCACCCTCTATCTGAATGGATGGAAAACCAGCAGGGTCAGCGACATGTCATACATGTTCGCTGACTGCACCAACCTTTCTATCCTCACTGGCACCAACGTTTGGAATACCAGTTCTCTCTCCGAAATGCGGTCCATGTTCCGAGACTGCGTTAATCTCAGTTCCCTTGATTTGACAAGTTGGAACACCAGCAAGATAATAAACATGGATAACGTGTTCGAAGGCTGCCTTCTCCTCACCACCCTCACCCTGACGGGATGGGATACCTCTGGTGTCATCAGTATGGAGAATATTTTCAATGCCTGCGGTCGTCTCACTACCATCTACGTGGGTAGCGGATGGAACATTTCCAAAGTCTCTGTCTTTGATACTCTGTTCGGTGACTGCACATCTTTGGTGGGCGGCAACGGAACGACATGGAGTAGTTCGCACGTCGACAAGACCTATGCCCGCATCGATGCTCCCGGCCAGCCCGGCTACCTCACTGAGAAGGGACCTGAAGGGTATGCTATATATGACCCCAGCAACACAACGCTGACATTCTACTACGACACTAATCCAGGTGCCCACGGGACGGGTTCATATTATGCCCTGAACACAGGCAATAACACCCCTGGCTGGTATGCAAATCGTAGCGAAATCCAGCATGTAGTATTCGACCCCTCGTTTGCTGCCGCACGCCCCACGACCACCGCACGCTGGTTCTACCTTATGCCCAACCTGACGGACATCACTGGCTTTGAATACCTCAACACCAGCCAGGTGACGAGCATGTACTGCATGTTCAACGGTGCTGGCAGTCTGACGACCCTCGACCTGAGCGGTTTCGACACACGCAATGTGACGAACATGAGCTATATGTTTGCCAACGTCAATTTGTCAACCATTTATGTCGGCAGCAATTGGAGTACTGCTGCCGTGACGGAAGACACTAGCATGTTTTACTACACTGGCAACCAACTTGTTGGCGGTGCTGGCACAATATGGAGTTCAAACCATATCGACAAGACCTACGCCCGTTTGGACGGAGGCGCCAGTTCTCCTGGCTACTTCTGCGACAAGTCGCAGTTTGGCGCATACGCTGGCTTTGTTCCCAGTACAGGAACCCTCGTCTTCCGCTACGATGCCCGTCGTGCCATTTACGGCAGTTATGCATACAACGTGAACACAGGCTCCAACAATCCTGGTTGGTATACCAACCGCAAGGCCGTCCAACATGTGGTGTTCGACCCCTCGTTCAACGACCTACGCCCCACCACAACTTACTCATGGTTCAAGGGCATGAGCAGTCTGACGGACCTCAGCGGTCTCGAAAACTTCCATACCGAGAATGTGACCAACATGGACGGAATGTTCAATGGTTGCAAACAGTTGACTACACTTGATCTGACAAGCTTCAACACAGCTAATGTGGAGGACATGGAGGAGATGTTCTTTGATTGCAGCAATCTGGTGACACTGGACCTAACAAGCTTCAACACAGCCCAGGTGACCAACATGGAGAATATGTTCAAGGGTTGCAGCGCGCTGACGACCATCTTTGCCAGCTTAGATTGGAACACGGATGCCGTAACAGTGTCTGACGATATGTTCAGTGGCTGTACCAACCTTGTTGGCGGCAACGGCACGGTGTTCGACCCCAACCACACCGACAAGGAATATGCCTGCATCAGCGGTGGTTCAACCATTCCAAGCTACCTCACCGACAATCTGCCTGTGGAGGCCTATACCATATTCAGCAGCAACACCCTCACCTTCTACTACGACGGTTTGAAGGCCATCCGCGAAAAGAAT
Organism: Bacteroidaceae bacterium; assembly: GCA_017962495.1. GTDB lineage: Bacteria > Bacteroidota > Bacteroidia > Bacteroidales > Bacteroidaceae > Physcousia. Next base: position 6,792 of record JAGCVH010000004.1, on the reverse strand, counting down.
GGCACCTCATACGCCCTGAACATAGGTACCAACACACCTAGCTGGTATACCAACCGCACCAGTATCACCAATGTGGTGTTCGACGCCTCGTTTGCCAACGCACTACCCACCACTACCTACTCGTGGTTCAGAGATATGAGCAACCTGACCACCATCAACGGTTTGGAACACCTGCACACTGAAAATGTGACAAACATGAGCTACATGTTCTACTCTTGTAGTAAGCTGACAAATTTGGATCTGGGTAGCTTCAACACCGCCAACGTTTCGAATATGTCCTATATGTTCAATGGATGCAGCGCGTTGACAACCATATATGTCGGCGTCGACTGGAGCACAAGCTCAGTAAGCTCTTCCACAAATATGTTCCTCAGATGTCCCAACCTCGTGGGCGGCAATGGTACTGTGTACAATTCGGGTCTCGTCGACAAGGCGCGAGCTGTCGTGGACGGCATAACAGGAACCGGCTATCTCTCGTACCTCCCCTACGCCACCATTACCTACGGTTATGCTTCTGGCGGTATCGTTCACAATTACCTCACTTTCTTCTGCGATGGCATGCACACGCAGCGCGCGCTCACGGGACCTATTTATCACCTCAACACGGGCAACCAAATGCCTGAATGGCAATCGATGAATGCTGAATTCACCACTGCCAGCTTCGACTATTCGTTCCAGTACGCACGGCCCACGAGCACCTACCGTTGGTTCTCTGGCATGACCCAGATGAAGAACTTCTCACCCTATTACCTCAACACCAGCAAGGTAACGAATATGAGCTATATGTTCTACGATTGTACGAATTTGGAGACTGTATCCTCAAGAAATTGGGACACCTCTCTGGTGACGAATATGAGCTATATGTTTAGCGGTTGCAGTAAACTGACAAACCTCGACCTGAATGCGTTCAATACCGCTAACGTCACCTCGATGGCCTACATGTTCCGAAATTGTAGTTCGTTGAAAACCCTCAGCCTCAATACCTTCTCGACTGCTAAGGTAACGAATATGACGGCCATGTTCTATGGTTGCAGTAACTTGGAAACCATCTCCGTTGCCGACGGATGGAACATAAATGCGGTATCTAGTTCTGGGAGCATGTTCTATAACTGCTCCAAGTTGAAGGGCGAAAACGGAACTACATTCAGCAGTTCACATACCGACAAGGGCTACGCCCATGTAGACGGCGGCACCAGCAACCCCGGCTACCTTTCCTATCTGGCAGCAGCCCCCTATGCAGCCTATGACTCCGACACCCATACCCTCACCTTCTATTGTGACCGCTGGCGCAACACACATACGGAAACATTCTCTGTGAATGCAAATAGTGTAGAATGGAGTTCGAAAAGCCTCTACCACGTTGTGTTTGACCCATCATTTGATACAGTACGCCCTACGAGCACCGGGCTTTGGTTCTCGACTAATTCGAACCTTCAGGACATCGTAGGACTCGAGTACCTGCACACAGACAACGTAACATCCATGTTCCGCATGTTCAGCGACTGCCCAAACCTTACCAGCCTCGACCTGAGCAGCTTCAACACCAGCAATGTGACAACAATGGAAGATATGTTCTATGGCTGCAGTAGGCTGGAGTCTATATACGTCGGCAGTGGGTGGAACACCGACAATGTGACTTCGTCCAACTCCATGTTCTACAGATGTACAAGTTTACGAGGCGGTTGGGATACATATTATCAAACTGGCAACCCCACCGACAAGACTTACGCCCGTGTGGACGGAGGAAGGTATAATCCCGGGTACTTGAGATATAAGAACAAAGCCTATGCCATCTACTCCGAGACCGAGCACAAGCTCACCCTATGCTACGACGGGCAATACCACATGCACGAAAGCGAAGGAACGATTTACGACTTCAGCCTGACAAGTACTACTGCCCCCGTCTGGGCAGCGTGGAGCGACCAAATCGAGCATGTGGTAATCTACTTGTACAACGCATTTCCCACAAGCACTTACAAGTGGTTCGCCAACATGACAAACCTTCAGGACATCACTAACATAGAATACCTCAATACCGACAACGTAACGAACATGAGCTACATGTTCTACAACTGCGCCCTGACAAGCCTCGACCTGAGCACATTCAACACCGCAAGCGCCACCGATATGAGCTATATGTTCTCGGGGTGCTCTAGTCTTACAGACCTCAACGTGAGCAAGTTCAACACACAGAACGTGACCGATATGAGAAATATGTTCAGTGGTTGCACCGCGATGACAGCACTCGACCTGTCGAGCTTTGTCCCCCAGCAGGTAACCAACATGAGTGGGATGTTCCAAGGCTGCAACAAGCTGACGACCATCTATGTACGAAGCGGCTGGAGCACGACTGGCGTAGTCAGTGCCACATCCTCAAACATGTTTGGCGGCTGCACCCAACTGGTAGGCGAAAATGGCACAACGTTCGACGCAAGTCACACCGACAAGGAGTATGCCCGCCTCGACAAGCCGTCCACCGGCAACCCAGGATACCTTACTACCTTGTTAGAGGGCTACGCCTATATTGCTGATGAAAACGACAGTACTCTTACCTTTGTCTGCGACGAGGTACGATTCTTGCGCGAAGAATTGACCTTCGATTTGCCTACGGGTTGGTGGGAGGTTATTCCCGAATGGGCTGACTACGTAGAAAACATCACTCACGTCGTTTTCGACCCGTCGTTCGTCCATGCACGGCCCACGAGCACCTCGTGCTGGTTCAAGAACATGACCAACCTGACCAGCATCAGCGGAATAGAACACCTGCGCACCGACAGCGTGAGGTATATGGACTGGATGTTCCATAACTGCATCAAACTGACAGATCTCGACCTGAACCATCTCAACACCAGCCATGTGGAAAGAATGGAAAGCATGTTCCGAGGCTGTAGCAACCTAAAGAAACTCGAAGTGAATAACTGGGATACGCAGAACGTGGAGACTATGAGCCAAATGTTCTACGGCTGCACCAGTATGGGAGCTTTCAACCTGGGTTCATGGAATACTCAAAACCTGTACGACGCGTATGCGATGTTCCGAGACTGCACCAGCCTAATAGAGCTTGATCTGAGCACATGGAATGCCGACAATGTGGGATCATTGGATTACATGTTCTACGGGTGCACCGCCTTGACGACCATCTACGCCGCCAATAACTGGTACAAGGAGGGGATGACGGCAAACAGCACGTTCTATAATTGCAGCAACCTCGTGGGAGGTAAAGGTACGGTATGGAATGGCTACAGTACCGAGAGTGTAAAGTATGCTCACCTCGACGGAGGCCCAAGCAATCCTGGCTACTTCTCCGACCCATCCGAGCGCCAGCCTTATGCCTGCTTCGTGGCTGCCGACAGCACCCTCACCTTCTACAACGATGCTAGGCGTGAAGTGCGCCAAAGCGCAGGAGCAACTATCTATGAGAATGTACTCAACACGGGCACTACCAACCCTGGCTGGTATACCAATCGCACTGGCATTGCTCACGTGGTCATTGCTCCGTCATTTGCGGTAGTGCGTCCAACAAGTTTCTATTGCTGGTTCTACAACATGACCAATCTGGCCGACATCAGCGGCAGTCAGTATCTCAACACCAGTGAGGCAACAAACATGGCTGGTATGTTCCAAAATTGCACCAAACTGACAGACTTTGATGTAAGTGGCTTCAACACCGATAAGGTGACAAACATGAACTCAATGTTCCGCGGATGTAGCACACTGACCACCCTCGATTTGAGTGGTTTCAACACATCCCTCGTGACGGGTATGTACGGCATGTTCTATGGATGTAGCACACTGAAAAACCTTGATGTGAGCAGCTTCAATACCTCAAACGTAACCAACATGAGCGACATGTTCCACGGATGTAATACACTGACCGCCCTTGACGTGAGTGGCTTCAACACCTCGAAAGTGACGGGTATGTACAATATGTTCTATGAGTGTAAGGCACTGACTGCCCTCGACGTTAGTGGATTTAATACCGCCAATGTGACGAACATGAGCTACATGTTCTACTATTGCAGCAATGTTGACAGCCTCGATGTGAGTGGCTTTAACACTTCCAATGTAACGAACATGAACGGAATGTTCCGTAACTGCGGTTCCATCCAGAATCTGGATCTATCAAACTTTAATACAGCAAAAGTGACCAATATGGGACAGATGTTCTATCTTTGCGGATTATTGAAGAACATCACCTATGATAAATCACGCTTCGTAACATCGCAAGTAACTGCCATGAATTCCATGTTCGGTGGTTGTAAGAAGTTGGAAAACCTAGATGTTTCAGGTTTCAATACCGAAAAGGTCACCACCATGGCCATTATGTTCGAGCGTTGCGAAATGTTGACGTCCCTCGACCTCAGTAACTTTAACACCGAAAAGGTCACCACCATGTCATCCATGTTCAATGGTTGCAGTAATCTAACAAGCCTCGACGTGAGCAGCTTCAACACCGAAGCAGTGACCACCATGTATTGTATGTTTAACAACTGCCCCAAACTGACCTACCTCGACTTGAGCAGTTTTAAGACCACCAACGTCACGAGCATGGGCATTATGTTCCAAAACAGCAACATGCTAGAAACCATCTTCGTAGGTCCAGACTGGAATACCGATATAGTGGAATCGTCTGATAATATGTTCAACGGCTGTACCAACCTCGTGGGCGGTAACGGCACAGCGTATGCCACATCCAATCCGAAGGATAAGACATATGCCCGCGTCGATGCTGAAGGCTATCCAGGCTACCTGACAATAGCTCCACCGCGTGAGGCCTATGCATGCTTCGTGGCGGCCGATAGTACCCTTACCTTCCACTACGACATTTTGCGCAGCTTGCGCCAGAATACATACGATGTGCTTAGCACTGGTGGCAACAACCCAGGTTGGTACACAGATTACCATACCCTCGTTGCCCACGTGGTGTTCACGCCATCGTTTGTAAATGCTCTTCCAACAAGCACTTACGGTTGGTTCAGGGCCATGAGCAACCTGACCGACATCACTGGCATTCAGTACCTCAACACCAGCAACGTCGTGAACATGAGTTCTATGTTCGACGGCTGCAGCAAACTGACCTCAATCGATGTAAGCCATTTCAATACAGCGAATGTCGTAAATATGTCTTATATGTTCAGAAATTGCCAGAAGTTGGAAATCCTTGACTTGACAAACTTCAATACTAACAATCTGTCAACTTTCCTGTGGATGTTCTATGGTTGCAACAATTTGAAGAGCCTCGACTTGAGTAGCTTCAACACCAGCAAGGTAACGTACTTCCAGTACTTGTTCTATAATTGCAACAACCTCGAAAACCTCGACATAAGTAGCTTCGATAGTGGTAACGTGACGGCTATGTCCAGCATGTTCAGCGGTTGCAGAAAACTGACTTCCCTCGACTTGTCGCACTTCAACACGGCCAAGGTGACCTCTATGGAGAATATGTTCTCCAATTGTGAGGCACTGACCGACCTCGACGTGAGCAGCTTTAACACTGAGAAGGTGACAACTATGGGCGGCATGTTCAACGGTTGCAAGGCATTGACTGACCTTGACGTGAGCAACTTCAATACCTCGAACGTAACGAAAATGAACATCATGTTCTACAACTGTCAGGCTTTGACTGCACTCGACCTGAGTAACTTCAATACCTCGAACGTAACGCACATGAACAACATGTTCTACAACTGTCAGGAATTGACCACCCTCGACTTAAGCAAATTCAAAACTTCCAACGTTACGACCATGGAGAATATGTTCCGAGGCTGCAGCAAACTGTCTTCCATCAAATGTAATGACAACTGGCAAAAAGACGGACTAACGTCAGCGAATATGTTCCTCGGATGCAATAACCTAGTGGGAGGCGAGGGCACGAATTATGATGCCAGCCATGTAGATGCCTCCTATGCCCACCCGGATGACGAAAACAGTGCAGGCTACTTCACACTGAAGTACATACTGGGTGACGTGAACAGCGACGGACAAATCTCCATTGCGGATGTGACAGCACTGGTGAACATCATCCTCGGAAAGGACACTGAAGGAGTATACAACCACGCAGCGGCCAACGTCAATCAGGACACCACCATCTCCATTGCCGACGTAACTGCTCTGGTGAACATCATCTTAGGTAAGGAGTGATAAGCATCACTCCTTACCAGTTCAGAGTTCAGAGTTTATACATGCATAATGAATAAAGATGGCGCTCGCTGACCTTCTCCCCCTCAAGGGGGAGGGGGGCTGTGGGCGCTTTTTATCTGGGCTCAGATTTGACCTTTGGTCGACCGTGCAGACCGCATGGTGCATCTTTGCGAGATGAAGTTCAGCGTTGGTCCTTATGAGTTAAAGGATGCCTACGAAAAGAAACTGCGTCAGCGGGTGACAATTTTCCGTGAGGCCACGAAATGTACAAAAGCACTGGTGAATACGTTTGTAACAACTTTCGGTGTGGCAGACGGAATGCACAAGAGCATTGTAAACAGCGAAGTGACATTAGATGAGCTTTTTCATTAAGCCAAAAGAGCAAAGCGAAACTCGTTTCGGCTTTGTCTTGGCGAGAAAAAGTCTGTTGAAAACGAGCTTTTCAATTAATCAAATTCTCAGTAGCTCTACTGAGGCAGGAATACTGCCCCCTCTCTCGCGGGAGTAACTAGAGCTAAGAAGGCTTGCTACTTAATTTCAAGCAGTCAGAGACATAACCACGATGGAAATATAAAAAAATCTCAACCTTCTGAATTCCTATACTTAAATGAGGTGGAGAAACTAAGGCATGATTATACTTTTTGATTATTA
>JAGCVH010000066.1 GCA_017962495.1 Bacteroidaceae bacterium | reverse complement strand
GGCAAGCATCGCTCTGCACCCACGGCTCTCCCAGTTGACCTGCGGTCTTCTTTCTTCGCCGCTCGGCATAGCCGATGCAAGCATCGCTCTGCACTCACGGCTCTCCCAGTTCATCGAAAATCAACCTTACTTCGGCAGGTGTAAACGTACGCCTGCCGAGCTGGAGCAGAGGGGAAAGGCGGGGATTGAGACTGATTCTTCCGGCGATTTTTTTTCTCATTTTATACCGCAAAAATATTATAATATTTTTGGCTATATCAGATTTTTTTTGTAACTTTACATTGTGTAAGAGTTGAGGCGAGCCTAGGCTCGATGGCAATCGAACAAGCGTTCGAGACGCCACGAACAAGCGCTCTTGCTCCGTCAAACCTACGCAAGCGTAGACCCTCCGGGTCGTCCGATTACGAGACGCCATGAACATAAGCGCGAAGCATGCTTCGCTATTGAATAAAGAATAATGTATAATGAATAAAGTGATCTAATCATAAAAGAAGGCAGATTCGAGGCTAAGACTAATGGCAAATGACTAATAGCAAACGTACCCTCTTGCCCCATGCCCCTTCTTACAAAAAAGAATAATGATAGTGCAATAAATTGTTAAATAGAAAAGAAAAATGGAAAGAATAGTGCGAGTTTGATGTTTTTTCATTATCTTCGCAACGTAATACATAATAAAGTACGCGTATGAGAACATTTTTACTCCGTTTCCTGGGCGTTTGTACAGCCCTCCTGTTTACCCTGACGGCATCGGCCGAAAACGAGATCTACTATGGCGTGTATCAGGGCAATGGAACCCTGACAGCCTACGGAACCGACAAGGCTGAGACCTATGACATAGCCATCCATCTGACCGACCCCTCACTGGTGGGTGCAGAGATCAAGGCTATCCGCATTCCCGTGAACACCAAAGCCACCAATGTGAAGGACTACAAGGGTTGGCTGACGAAGGAGTTGACTCTGGCAAGTGGCAAGCTGGTTGCCGACATCGTGACGGCGGACGCTACGGTCAGTGGTTCGTGGGCCGAGGCAGTGCTTGCAGAGCCCTACGTCATAGAGGAAGGCGGCCTGTATGTGGGCTATTCACTCACGGTGTCGAGTGTGGACACGGACAATAACAACGACCCCAACAAGAAGCCCATCATGGTGACTTCGGTGGAGAATCCCGAGGGATTGCTCATCCACACCAACCGCACATTCCGCAAGTGGGCTCCTCTGGCCGATGTGGGTTCGCCTGCCGTACTGGCTCGTCTGGGTGGCGATTTCGTGAAAGGAAATGCCGCTTCTTTTGAGGTGCCCAACGACCTTTACAATCTGGTGGGGAAGAGCATTTCGACCCAACTGACCTTAGTGAACCATGGTGCTAATGCAATCAAGAACATCGAATACGAGATAGAACTGAACGGAAAGACTGAGACGAAGACCGTCACGAAGTCGTTGGCTGGTGGTTACTATGGTCGCAGCACCACGCTCTCGGTCACCATCCCTGCAGTGGACGTGGCCGGAGCTTACGACACCAAGTTCCGCATCACGAAGATCAATGACGAACCCAACGAAGACCCAGAGGCCGAGGACGTTACGCCAGTGGTGTTCCTCAACGAAGTTCCCCTGCACAAGCCTTTGGTGGAGGAGTACACAGGCACTTGGTGCCAGTACTGTCCTCGTGCTCTCGCAGGCATGGAAAAGATGGCTGATGCCAACGGAGAAGACTTCGTGGGTGTGGCTTATCACGTGCAGGACGAGATGGAGTTCACGGCTTCGGTGTACCTCCCTGCCGATCCCTCCGGACTGCCTTCGGTGTTCATCGACCGTGTAAAGGACTTTGCACCTCTGACTGGCCAGAGCGAGTGGGAGGGTCGTAAGAAAATCATTGCTCCTGCAACTATTTCCGTAGTAGGAGAGTGGGCAGACGAGGGCAAGACCAAGATTAAGGCCACCAGCACCACAACCTTCATCCGCAACTTCGCAAACAACCCTTATCGTGTGGGCTACATTCTGATTGCCAACGACTTGCACAGCACGGAATGGAAACAGTCGAATGCCCTGTCGGGTACTGGCACCATCGGTGACCCCTATTACGACAAGTACGTCAAGTCACCCAATCCCATCAAGGACATGCATTACAACGAGGTGGCTCTTGCCCAGTCGGCTCAGATGGGTGCAGGACTGGAGGAGAGTCTGCCTGCCGAAGTGAAGGGCGACAACCCTTACATACACGAGTTCGTGTTCGACATTTCCAAGAATCAGTTACCTCTGGACAAGACGAAGCTGGAAGTGATTGCCGTCCTCGTCGACACCACAACTGGCGAAGTGAAGAACTGCAACAAGGGACACGTTGGCGATGCGACTGGCATTATTTCAATTGACAATGGACAGGCAATGGACAATGAAGCTGGCGCAGTGTACGACCTCAGTGGGCGGAAGGTTGGTTCTCAATTCAAGAGTGGTGTGTATATCAAGGACGGTAAGAAGGTTGTGATTAAGTGAGAGCAAGGATAAGCCCGTTTAATCATTGACGAACAAGAACAAACTCGAACAAAGTTAAAATAATCAAATAACCCCTAATCATGATGACTATGAAACGTATAGCATTGCTTCTTTTTATTCTTCACTCTTCACTCTTCGCTCTTCACTCTTTCGCCCAACTGCCAGCCATCACACTGAAGACGATGGACGGACAGACCGTGAAGACCGATACCCTGAGTAACCAGGGCAAGCCCTTCATCATCTCTTTCTTCGCCACATGGTGCAAGCCCTGCAACCGCGAGCTGAGCGCCATCATGGAAGTGTATGAGGAGTGGCAGGAAGAGACTGGCGTGAAACTGATAGCCGTGAGCATCGACCAGGCACAGAACATCAACAAGGTGAAGCCTCTCGTCGACGAACACGGATGGGAATACGATGTGCTGCTCGACCCCAACAGCGACTTCCGTCGTGCTTTGGGCATACAGATGATACCCTTCACACTCATCGTCGACGGCAAAGGCAAAATCGTGTATAAGCACAACGGCTATACCGATGGAGCTGAGTCGGAACTCATAGAGAAAGTAAGGGAACTTGTCGAATGACAATGTCAAATGTCGAATGTCAAATGTTGGATGTAAAAAGTAAAATGTCAATCGATGAAGAAGCGCTTTGCACTTTTAATTCTTAATCTTTCATTTTTAATTGCCACGCCAGGTGTGGCACAGGATAGGGTTACCGTTTCGGGAAGCCTGCAGAGCGACATGCTGCTGGCCAATAAAGACACGGAGACGGGCTTCGTGAAAGGAAGTCCGACGGGTTATGAAGACAATTTCATGACCAACACCTATGGCGAGGTGGCTGTGCAGAGCCGATACGTAGATGCTGGATTGCGCTTCGAGTTCCTGGACTATCCCATGCCGGGCTTCAACGACAGATACAACAACTTCAAGGGTTCGGGTGTGCCTAACTTCTACGTGAAGGCAAAACTGAAAAATCTGGAGATTACTGGAGGCACATATTACGAGCAGTTTGGTTCGGGACTCATCCTTCGCACTTACGAGGAGAGGAGTCTGGGCATTGACAATTCCCTGCTTGGCGGTAGGGTGGTCTATACACCTTATCGAGGTATAACCCTGAAGGCGCTCTCTGGCGTACAACGCACCTATTGGGACCTAAAGAAGAACACCGTGACAGGTGCCGACTTGGAACTGAACCTCGACGAATGGATACGTCCCATGCAAGAGGGAGGAACCCGACTGTTGTTAGGCGGTTCGTGGGTCAACAAGCATGAGAAGGACGAGTTCGTGATGGCCGATCCTACACATCGTTATAACTTCCCTAAGTTCGTCAACGCCTTTGATGTCCGTGCCAACTTGCAAAGCCATGGCTTCGGGCTCCTGGCAGAGTACGCCTTCAAGACACAAGACCCGACACTCATCAATGGATACAACTACGATCGTGGACAGGTGGGCATGATTTCGGCATCGTATTCGAAGAAAGGCATGAGTTTCCTGGCACAGGCTCGCAGGTCGGAGTTTATGGACTTCCGCAGCCAACGCAGTGTGCCTCGACTCTCACGTGCAGCATACATCAATCATCTGCCAGCCTTCACGATGGATCACACCTATGCCCTTGCAGCCCTCTATCCCTATGCCACTCAACCCGATGGCGAGTGGGCAGTGCAGGGTTCGGCAGCGTACACCTTCAAGCGGAAGAGCAAGATGGGTGGTAAATACGGAATGACGGTGAAACTGAATGTGTCGCATGTGAGGAACGACGGTGAGACGTATTATCAGGACATCAATGTGCAATTGGAACGTAAGTTTACACAGAAGTTCAAGTTGAACTTGATGTACATGAACCAGAAATACAACCAGACGATAATGGAAGGCGAAGGAGGCATGATACACTCCAACATTGGCGTGGTGGAAGGCCTTTACCAGTTTAACAAGAAACTGACACTGCGTGCCGAATTGCAGTATCTGCATACGCCAGACGACGATGGTGATTGGCTTTATGGCCTTGCCGAACTCTCCATCGTTCCACACTGGATGCTGTCGCTTGCCGACATGTACAACGTGGGCGAAACAAAGACCCATTACTATCAGGGCAGTGTGACCTACAACATCAAGTCGCATCGCATACAACTGGGATATGTCCGCAATCGTGCTGGTTTCAATTGCTCAGGAGGTGTCTGTCGTCGAGTACCGGCCAGTCGGGGTGTGACGTTGTCGTATAACTACAACTTCTAGAAGTTGAGATAATGAGACAATGAGAAAGGCAAAGAAACGTAATTAAGATATGAATATATATAATTTCCAAAAGAATATAATCAGCGCCATACGAGGATGGAGCAAGGAAATGGGCATTCTCAGTGTCCTTTGTCTTCTCTGTGCTCTCTGCGTATCTTGCGACCACATTGACGAAGACGAGAGACTCATTTATGTGAAGCCTGCTGCCATTGGTAGGAGTGTGCTGATAGAGGATTTCACGGGTCAGAACTGCCTTAACTGTCCCACTGCCACGCAGATTATAGCCGAATTGCAAGAGTCGTACGGACATGAGAATGTGGTGGCTGTGGCTATCCATTCTGGTGATTTTGGATACATGAGAGGCGACCGCAGTCGACCCTATCCCTTGACGACGGACATGGGCGATGCCTACTTCAACCATTGGGGATTGAGTTCACAGCCTGTCGGCATTGTTAATCGTCAGGGTGCAAGCGACTATGCAAGCTGGGGCACTCAGGTGTTCGAACAACTGCAGCAAACGGCTCGTGTGGACATGAGAGTGTTGACGGCTTATAACAGCGAGTCTCGTCAGATTGATATCACGGTCTATTCGATGGGAATGGATGGTAGTGTCTCTGGCAAACTGCAGGTATGGCTTACTGAAGACGGCATTACGGAAGGACAGCGTATGCCTGATGGCGTATGGAACAGGGAATATACCCACAACCACGTCTTCCGTGATGCAGTCAATGGAGAGTGGGGTACTGACTTCAGTATCGAAGAGGGATATGTTCAGGAAGAAACCTTCTCATACACCATCCCGGAAGATAAGGACTGGAAACCTGAGAACATGCACATCGTGGCTTTCGTCTATAGTGACAAGGGCGTGGAACAAGTGACAGAAAAAGAAGTGGTGGGAAGTGAAGATGTGATGGAGTGATGAGGTGATGAAGCGAAGAAGCGAAGAAGTGAACGTTCATCTTAGAGATTGTAAATCATAAAATCGTAAATATAATTGATCTGCTTATGAAGAAATTTTTACTTTTAGCATTGACCCTGTTGTTGGGTCTGAACCTACAAGCACAACCGAGTCGCAAACTGGCTCCAATGAAAGCTGGTAAGAGCGACATCATCTTGAAGCAACCCGAGGGCGAACTACGTAACTACATTCGTACGGGTGGTTGTACTGACGTCATGTATGGCGGTTTCTTCAAGGACCTGAGTCAGGACGGTATGGTGGCTCGCATCGTTCTTGCCCCTGATGGCAAGACGGTGTACTTCCAGAACATCATCTCGCGTGCAGCAACAGGTGCTTGGGTAAAGGGAACCGTCGAGGGCGACAAGATTCTTGTACCTTATGGCCAGATGGTTTATTGGTTCGATGAAGACGAGAACGGACAAAAGAACTATGGTTTGCAGTTGGCAGAGGTGACCATGAAAGGAGCCCACACCAACTACACGGTCAAGACGTCGGGTAATGCAGTCTTCCGTATAAAGGATGACTGGAAAGTACTGGAGTTGGAAGGCTCAAGTGCCGATGAGAGTAGAGAAAACATCACAGGTCTGGGTCTTGTCTATACCAACCAGTTTGATGGTGAATGGGCTTACTATCTCGACTACCTGACAGTGCTCACAGAGGAGGAGATGAAACCCGTGACACCCCCCGATGACATTGTTACAGAGCGCTATTCCATTACTCATGGAATCTACGGACACTTTGTTGACGTTGCCTTTGCTCGTGATGAGGTTTATATCAAGGGCGTTTCCGATGAATACCTTCCCGATGCGTGGATAAAGGGATCTTTCATTGACGAGAACAAGATTAGCTTCCCCATGCAACTGGCTGGTTCCTATCAGGTCTACCTGTACTACTTCATGGGTACTGACATCACGAAGCGCGACGACTACTATGGTGGTCAGTATGACTACACGATTAATCCTGAAAAGACGGATATTGTCTTCGAGTACGACCCCGAGACTCGTTGCTTCTGGAACAACGATCGCGCATTGGTTGTCAACAACTCCAGAGACTCCCTTGACCGTTACGAGCGTTTCCCCAAACCTATGTTCCGTCCTTACACCGAGCGTGCCGCAACACCTGCACAACCCGAAGTCCTGCAGATCGACGACCGCTTCTGGGCATATGGTTACAAACTGTCTACTATGGCTGTAAGCATTCCGTGTATGGATGCCGAGGGCAACTTCCTCGATCCCACGAAACTCTTCTACAGCCTCTATGTGGATGACGACGAGCCCTATCTCCTTTATCAGGACGAATACGAAGACCTGCCCTTCGACGAAGTGGAAGAGGTGCCTTATCTCTACACTAATGGTAAGAGCATCTATCCCAAGAGCATGGGTCTCTACCTCTACCAGAATGGATTCGAGCGCATGGGTATCAAGAGCATCTACTATGGTGGTGGCGAACGCCACGAGACCGCTATTCGCTACACGGTTCCCAACTCTTTGATAGGAGATGGAATAGAGGAAGTCGTAAATTGTAAAACGTCAAACGATCAATCCATCTACGACCTGAGCGGCCGTCGTGTGACGAACCCCACGAAGGGTATCTATATCGTTAATGGTAAGAAAATAATTAAGTAAGTGTTATGAAAAAGATACTTCTCACAATAGCCCTGATGCTGTCGGTTGGCAGCATCTCGGCACAAGATTTCGCTTTTGAGTTTGCAAAGGCCGATGGTACCATCATTCCCGACGGTAGTGTGGTAACTATCACCAAAGCCGAGGAGGCAGATGACGGTTCGGGCGACATCGAAATGCAGTCTGGCATTTATGCGAAGAACGTAGATGGCGACGATGACCAACTCGTGCGTATTGCTTATGATGTGCAGACGATGGAGAATGGTTTCATGCAGATTTGTTTCCCTTCGGTATGTGCAAGCATTAACCGCGTTTCCACTGGTACCACCCAGCCTGGAAAGATGGGTAAACTGCACTCTATTGCCACCGAATGGTTCCCAACAGAATTCGGTAAGTGCACGGTGAAAATCAGCCTCGAGTCTGTTGTGAAGATAACTACAGGTTACATGGTTACGGATGATGGTCCATCTATCACGTTGCAATTTGTCTATGCCGATCCAGCCAACGTTGGTGCTGCTGTCAGTGTGGCCACTCCTGTTGCCTACTATTCACTCAGCGGACAGCGTCTGCCTGAAAAGGCACGTGGTCTCGTCCTCGTTCGCTTGTCAGATGGTCGCGTTGTGAAGCGCGTTATAAAGTAAAGCTTTTGATAGTTAAAAAGAGACTCCCCCGCTCATTAGAGTGGGGGAGTTTTTTGTTGTGTGTTATTTTGTAAGTAGTTTATGGCCAAGGTGTAGGTGGGTTTGGAATCTCAACACCTTCCTTCTTCAGGACATCGAGAATGCTGTTTGTCCACACTTCTGCCAGATGCTGGGCACCCAGTGCATTGGGATGGAGGTAGAAGGTTCCCGAATTGCCATTCTCTGCCGTGAAAAGCACTTTATTATCCTCAAAGTATTCCCATACATATTGATTGCCTGCATACACTTGCTTGTATGAGGCCACAACCTCGTCGATGTAGGGATAGTAGCTACGCAGACGGTCGAGTCCCTCTTGCAGATACTTTGCGCTGTTGTGTGTATTGGGGCTGTACCAGATGGGGTAGTTGAGGATAATCTTGCATGTGGGACATTTCTCGATGAGTCCATCGATTATCTTCTTCAGGTTCTCCATGTAGGTTTGAGGCGACACGGGTGCTCCTTCTGTGGTTGTGCAGGCGCTGTCATTGGTCCCGAGCATGATGGAGAAGATGAGCAACCCACCATTGTTCTTAACAAGGGCATCTGCGGCATTCGTCACCTTTGTGAAGTCATTACGACCAGGCAGGAAACCATAGGTGGTGATGCCTGAATGTCCGCCGTTGTACACATTGGTTGTTATGCCTGTGGCCTGTTGAACTAAGGCCCGTGCTATAATGGGCGGAGCTTGGGTGGAGGCATTCCTTAAGGTTGCACCTGCTGTGATGCTATTGCCGATGAACACCAGGTTGATGTTGGCTTTTGGGTCAACAGGTTTTTCTTCGCCTTCGGTCACGCTAAGCGCAGCGTTTGCAGGGATCATGGCAAAGCCAAGCAATAGGGCTAATGCCAACGAAATGATTCGAAATGATTTCATTGTCTCTATGCTTAAGCCATATTTTATGCCTTATGGCTCGAATACTATCTTACGAGTATCTTCCGTCCGTTGCTGATGTAAACTCCTTTCTTGAGGCTTGAGAACTGAGATTTGAGACCTGAAGGAATACGTCTGCCACTTAGGTCAAACACCTCATTACTCATTTTACGTTTCGCATTGTCCACACCACGAATGCCGTCGGCTCCAACTCTTGTCTCTGTGGCGTTAAGCACATAGTTGTCGCCAAAGTTAGACTTGTTAACCTTATGTACGAAGGCCACAAGACGACGGCCAGTCCCACCATAACCTGTCTTCTCCACATTGGGATAGGTGATATCGTACCGACCTTGTTCGTCTGTCTCAATCAAGTCGCCTATGGCTTCCTTCGTGAAATAATGAAGGATGATGCCATTGTGATGGAATACGTCTTTCAGGTCAGCAGGCGCATCGGCGTCGTCCATTCCCTTCTGGAAATAGTCGTCTGTGCTGATACCGTCCTCCACTAAATAGCAGGAAAGGTAGAGCGGATTGTTGACGAGGTCGCGAGCTATACGACCAGAAACCCTGACTGTACTCTCTGTTGCCTCAATCTTAACCTCTGCCATTGCGGGCATGTTGGAAGCCAAAGCCAACGCTTCGAGATAAGGCGTGGGCGACATGTCGCGAACACCCTGAATGATTTGGTTCTCGCCTTCCAGGATAGCTCGGTTGTACATGATGGCAGGGTTGTACTCGTACTCATATCCACCAAACACATACAGAATCTCGCGGTCAGGCTGGGTCGTGAACACATCCTCTTGGAATCCTGTGTGATGCGAAACATAGACATAGTCGCCTTCGTATTCTTCCAAGGCCTTATCGAGGAAGTATGCCATCTGTGGACAATTGACGCATCGTTGACTGGTAAACTCCTCGATGAGTGGGGTGCGAATGAAATTGTCGTAGGTGACATAAAGTTTTGTAGTACCAGGTCGGCCTGCTTGCGCCTCATTGCCATTAATCTTGGTAACGGTAGCTGTCCAGTCAACACTTGTGCCTTCGTCCGAACCACTACGCAGTAAGGCTTCGACCACTGTGCCGCTATAGGCTTCGATGGGCGTATCGAACTGAATGGTGCGGAAAGTGGGAACTGTTGCACCTTGTCCTTGCATGGCAATCTCAATGCTTGTAATGGGGGCTGTCGAGCAGTTATGGACGTAGAGCCCGCCAGAGAAGTCGCATTCGGGTGCTACTGTCTGCGGGTGTGTGGTGTTTTGTGCGTATGCCACTTGCTCGAAGTTCGAGGACAAGGATTCGTCGAATAAGGCGAATATGAGCAATGTACCTCGGTCAGTATATTCTTCCCACGACTTCTTTGCCAGATTTACCCAGCACGACTGAGGAACAGTGGCCTTGGAGTAAGCGACAATAGGATAGGGGGTTCCTATGGTCTCATAGGCTTGTACGCCTAAGAATATCTTCTCATCGCCTATCACCAAGGGCTCATCGAACATAACATCGTTCCAACCTTCCGACAAGTCGACATATTGCGTGCGAACGAAGTTGTCAATCTTTCCTGTACTGGCAAGAATGCCTGAACGACTCTGACGCTTTTGCTTATAGTCGGCTCGCATGTAACAGCGTATTCCCTTTATCTCCTTCCCTTTTAAGCGGGCAAGGGCAGGGTCGCTTGCAGGGTCAAAGAGTACCATGCCCTGCACAAACTCGTTCTTGTTGCCACCAAGTCCCGACAACTCATTCTCGGGCACTCCTATAGGTGCATAGCCGTAAGGAATCTGAGCAAAGGAGTGAAGAGCGAAGATCGAAGAGTGAAGAATAAATAATACTAATGCAATGCGCTTCATGTGGTTGCGAGTTATCGATTATTTAATCACTTTCTTACCGTTAACGATATAGATTCCCTTCGTGGGCTTCGTCACACGTCGTCCACTCAGGTCGTAGATATCATTCTTATTTCTTACGTCTTCATTAATTTCATAGATGCCTGTGGCATCAGAAATGCTTCCCTTGCAACTGTTGAATACGTTCATGCGCATGCCGCCCTTCTTGCTGTCGCGATGTACGAAGGCAACGATGTACAGGTCTTCTTTCTTCCATTCGGGTGCAATCGCGGTGGTGTATGAAGCGTTGATATCGCCTTCTGAATTAATGATATCACCCTCCGAGTCAGAAAGTATTTCGCGTATGATGTTAGCGTGGGTGTAGTGACCCATGGTCTCTTCCTTCTCCTTTTCAGTCCAGAAGAGTTGGCTGTCGCTATCCACGTACTTCTCCATCAGATAAACGGTGAGTCTGGGTTTCTCGCCTTCAGGCATAACACCGCTGGCAAC
The DNA here is from genome assembly GCA_017962495.1 of Bacteroidaceae bacterium. Lineage (GTDB taxonomy): Bacteria > Bacteroidota > Bacteroidia > Bacteroidales > Bacteroidaceae > Physcousia. The sequence goes on along the minus strand of JAGCVH010000066.1, from coordinate 9,740 downwards.
CGTACCGCCGACATTAATCTCTAGGGTCTCACCGTCTTCCTTCAGTTCGCCATTGGCATTGATGCTGACGAATGTCGGTTGCTTGATGGCGTCATTCAACGTCTGCGTGTAATAGGACTCCATCGTGAATACGGGGAACATGGGATTCCATGCAGAATTCATCTGGTAAAGAATGTTAAAGGTCTCCATCGCTCTGTCGATGGTCATCGCAGGAATGCTCACCTGTGACGAATCGTTGTCACACAACTGCAGGGCAAGTATGGTAGCATCGTCGTCTCCAGTCATGAACTGGTCGTCCATGTGCTGGCAAACGAAGTTCATCTTGGAAGTCAGTCTTGCCATTCCCGGCTCTACATAGTCGTCATAATAGCGAGGTGACATGTAGTTGTTTTCTGAGACGAAGTATTCAACCAATGGGAGGCGCTTGTACTGTGAAGCAACATCGCTGGGCACACTGATAATATCCTTTACAGTGCGAGTTATAGGGGTAGCCAGTTCTGTGCCGTTAACCTTAGTGATGCTCAGTTCCACATCGCCGCTCTGGAAGGTGTAGAGGGGAGCCAGGAACGATGAGCTTGTCTTGCCCGATGCAATGTTTGCTGTAATGGTCTTGCTCCATGTCTGCTCACCTTGTTTCGAGGTCAGCTCGATGTTCTTGATGGCTTGCGAACCATTATTCTTAACGCGTAACAGAATATCGCCGGCTTTCCCTGTCTCATAAATGCCGTTATCGGTAAGCAGGGTAATTACGGGCAGGAAGTTGAATGTGCCTTTCGTGTCCTGAATAACCAATTGGATGGGCAATATGCCAAGCTCTCTCATATCCACCCATCTTGCATTGCCTTCGGCATCGACGTCTCCCTCAACCCATAGCCAGCAACTGTTAGCCGTTCCGTGTGGATAAAGGGTAGGGATGGCATATTCGTTCTTGTTAATCTTCGTTGTGAAACCCACAACCAGTTGGTCCACATCCTCAGGAATCTCATATTTCGTTAGCGTCATATTGTTCCATCCTGGTGTGGAACTGCTATAACTGTAACTAACGGCGGCTTTACCCGTAGTCAGGTCTTCACCATTGAACGTGCGGCGAACGAAACCTTGATATGCACCAGTGCGTTCACTTGTGCCCCAACCTACACGCATGCCAGTGATAGTGCCGCCTATATAGGGCGCAAGCATGTCTTTGGTTAGGAGGACGGCACAGCCCACAGTGGCCGTATGATCAAGGTAGATACCATCGTATTCCCAGATCTGGTCGTCATACTTGGCATAGCCTACATAGACTTTGCCCGTTGTGCTTTGTCCCAGTGCGAACATTGGGATCATTACAAACACAAAAAGAAAGGAGTAAAATCTCTTCATATAGTTTAGGTTTAAAGTTTATACATATTTTTTGCAAATATATGAGATTCATCTCATATTTCCAAACTATAAGTGTCGTAAAATCAAAAAAAATGTGTAAGTTTGTGTCGAAGATGCACTTAATTCATAATTATTTACTAAAAACAAAAGCTATGAAACAAAAATTCGTAACCTTTGCTTTAACCTTGTTAGTGGCTACTTGTGCTTTTGCTCAGAGAAGTCGACCTCATGTGTTAAGCTCGGAAAACACATCACTTGTGATTACTGCGAATGAAGGCGGGGCAGCCTCTTACCAGTATTTCGGTCCTAAGATTCAGGAGTCTGATGTCAGGGGCTTATTTAGTTTGAGATCGGGTACCTCAGGCAATACTCTCCCGACCTTTGGCATAAACTCTGCTGGAGAGAAGGCGCTTGCCGTAGAGATGCCAGACGGGAACATGAGCTTGGAATTGAGCATAGAAAGCATTGAGCAAACCCGTGATGCCCAAGGCGAGGTACTGGCGTTGACCTATAAGGATACGTCGAAGGATTACGCCTTCAAGGTGAAGCAGTATTTTAGGAATTATGCAGGAACCGATGTCTTCTCCACATGGACGGAACTTATCAACGAAGACCGCAAGGGCGAAGTCATCCTGCTCACCTTTGCCAGTGCTGCAGTCCCACTCACTCGCGAGGATAATTGGTTTACACAATTCCACGGTGGATGGGGTTCTGAGAGCTTTATGAGTGAAGAGCGTTTGCCCGACGGACAATTGGTTGTGGCTGACAAGGCAGGTCTGCGTAATGCTTTCGGCTCGAATGCAGGCTTTATGATTTCCATTAACGGCAGGGCTAAGGAGAATAGCGGTGAAGTGTTTGGCGGAAACCTGATGTGGAGCGGAAACTATAAGACCAAGGTGGTGGCTTCCAACAACGGGATAACAATCATAAGCGGAATTAATGAGGAGACCTCGACCTATCACTTGGTTCCAGGAGAGACATTCCGCACGCCTGAGTTCGTAATGGCTTATTCCACAGAGGGAAAAGGCGGTGTGAGTCGTGCTTTCCATAAGTGGGCAAGGAAGTATGCCTTGCACGGAGGCGATAAGTTGCGCGACATCCTGCTTAATAGTTGGGAAGGTGTCTATTTCAATGTTAATCAGGAAGTCATGGATCAGATGATGGGCGACATTGCCAGTCTGGGAGGCGAGCTCTTCGTTATGGACGATGGATGGTTTGGAGACAAATATCCACGCGATAACGATCGTACCAGTCTGGGCGACTGGATGGTGGCCAAAGGCAAATTGCCTCAGGGCATCAAGGGCCTGACCGATGCTGCCCGCAAGCATGGCATCAAGTTCGGAATCTGGATAGAGCCCGAAATGGCAAACACGACAAGCGAGCTTTACGAAAAGCATCCCGAATGGATTCTGCAACAGAAGAACCGCTCGCTATCAAAGGGAAGAGGCGGCACGCAGGTAGTGCTCGACCTCTGCAATCCCAAGGTGCAGGACTATGTGTTCGGCATTACCGACAACCTGCTAACCGAGAACCCAGAGATTGCTTATATCAAATGGGACTGCAATGCTGATATCATGAACTACGGCTCGCTCTACCTGCCGAAGAATCGCCAGAGCGAAATATATATCCGTTACCATATGGGTTTGCAGAAGGTCCTCGAGCGCATTCGTGCCAAGTACCCCGATGTTGTTATTCAGGTTTGTGCCAGTGGAGGCGGACGCGTCAACTATGGCTTGCTGCCTTGGTTCGATGAGTTCTGGACCAGTGATAACACCGATGCCTACCAGCGACTCTTTATCCAATGGAGCGACAGTCATTTCTATCCAGCCATAGCTCAGGCTTCGCATGTCAGTGCAAGTCCTAATCATCAGACGGGTCGCGTTGTTCCCATCAAGTTCCGTTTCGATGTGGCAATGACCGGACGCTTGGGTATGGAACTTCAGCCTAAAGACATGACTGACCAGGAGAAGGAGTTTGCCAAGCGAGCTATTGAGGCTTACAAGCGCATTCGTCCTGTCGTGCAGCAGGGCGACCAGTATCGCTTGATCTCGCCCTACGACCATGAGGCTGCTGCAGCTTTGATGTATATCGATAGCGATAAGACGCATGCTGCCGTGTTCGCCTATCGCATCGACTATCTCAATGCTCAGCATCTGCCCAAGCTTAGGCTCGATGGCGTTGACGAGAATAAGAATTACCGAATCCACGACCTCACGCCTCTCAACGAGAATAGGCCCAGCAACCTCAATGGTCAAGTGGTGAGCGGACGCATACTTAAGTATGTCGGTCTCAACCTCTCAGGCGCTTTGGGTCGCTCGTGGACAAGTCTTGCCCTCGAACTTACTGCCGAGTAGCATGTGGTTGGTACCGTCAAGTTTCCTTCAATATATTGACGGTACTTCCGTCAATGGCTTGACGGTATCGCCTTCAATAGCTTGACGGTACTTCCGTCAATAGGCTTGACGGTTTCTATGAATTAGGCGTTAAAACGAAACTCCCCAGGACCATGCGGCCTTGGGGAGTGGTGTTTAAGTAGAAGGGAGGTTATATCAGCCCCATCTTGTGAAGGTAAAGTTCGCGATTCAATATGAAGCTGTAGGTGCTCCGATAGATTTCCGTTTCTTCGTACTTCTTTTTCTTTAGGTTGTCATCCTCTATTTCGTAGATGCAAGCATCTGGATAGGACAGGATGACGGGTGAATGCGTGGCTATGATAATTTGAGCTCCCGCTTGTATGGCAATCTTCATCCAGCACAGAAATGCAAGTTGATTGTCAAACGAAAGCGCGGCTTCAGGCTCATCGAAGATGTAGATGCCTTTCCCTCTTATCCGATTGTTAATCAGAGCCATGAATCCTTCTCCGTGCGACCTCTCATGAATGCTCTTCCCTCCGTAGTATTTGAGTAAGGATATGTCTTCCTCACTCAGCCGATCTATTTCGGACGCGACATTATAGTAGCTTTCTGCACGAAAGAAGAAAGCATCCTTATAGGTGAGATCGGCGCGAGACATCACTAAGTCTTTGAAAAGCAGAGAATGTGTCTCCACCGTCTTGAAGTTGAAATTCCTTGAACCTCCTTCTGGATTCAGCCTAAGCAGTACGGCGATGGCCTCCAGCAAGGTGGACTTTCCAGAGCCATTAGCTCCCACGATGTAAGTAACGGATTTATCGAAAGAAAACTCCTTTAGGTTCCTGATGACAGGAATCGTGAAAGGATATTCGTCATCTCTCTTTCTAACGTGCTTGTTGCGGATTCGGCTGATGTATATATTCTCCGATTGAGTCATGTACAAAGGTAATGCTTTTTCTTTAGAGTGCAAAGGAACGAATGCTTTTTCTATGAGAAACAAGCCTTGCAATAAAACGAAACTCCCCAAGACCTTGTGGCCTTGGGGAGTGGTGTTTAAGTAGAAGGGAGGTTCCTTATAAGTTCTTATAGTTCCTAGCGTAACCTCTCTCCTTACTTCTTACATTCCGTAGCAACCTTCTCAATGGGCAGGGCGGCTTTGTAGTTCTCGATGTAGCGGTTGAAGCCTGCAACGTCTTCGGGCAGAGGCTGAACCTCTACGCCTGTGTTACCAGCAAAGACAACCTGGTCGAGATAGTCGGCAAGATTAAGCTTGTCGGGATTGTTTACCACGTATGCAGCAAGCAGGGCAATACCCCATGCACCACCTTCACCTGCCGTCTCCATAACAGAGATGGGGGAGTTGAGGGCGGCAGCAAGCATGCGCTGACCTACCTGAGGTGTAGTGAAGTAACCTCCGTGACCCATGATGCGGTCGACGCGGATGTGTTCCTCGTTGAAGAGGATGTCGTTACCCAGTTTCAGCACGCCAATGGCCCCATAGAGGTGAGCTCGCATGAAGTTGGCGAGGTTGAACTTGTCGGTAGCAGAGCGCACGAACAAGGGACGTCCGTCCATGAGTCCGGCAACGGGCTCGCCAGAGAAGTAGTTGTACGACATGATACCGCCACAGTCAGGATCTCCCTGAGCTGCGATGTTGAACAGTGTGCCGTACAGGTCCTTTGTCTCTTGCTTCACACCCAGCAACTGCTGGTACTCCTTGAAGATGTTCACCCATGCATTGATGTCAGAGGTACAGTTGTTGCAGTGTACCATAGCTACGAGACTTCCGTCGGGAGTTGTCACGAGGTCGATGGGCTCATAAGGCTTCGAGAGAGGACGCTCAAGGACAATCATCGAGAACGATGATGTTCCGGCAGACACATTACCCGTGCGCTGACGAACGGCATTTGTAGCAACCATACCCGTTCCTGCGTCGCCTTCAGGAGGACAAACGGGAATGCCAGGTTTCAGGTGACCGCTTACGTCGAGCTTCAAAGCACCTTCGGGAGTGAGGAATCCTGCATTCTCACCAGCGTTCAGAGACTTGGGCAGAATGTCGAGCAGGCGCCAAGGGAAGTTCTTGACGGAGATGAGTTTGTCGAACTTCTCCACCATTGTGGCATCGTAGGTCTTTGTGGCGGGATCAACGGGAATCATACCTGAAGCATCGCCTACACCCAGTACGAACTGACCAGTAACCTGCCAGTGAACGTATCCTGCCAGTGTGGTCAAGTATTTGATGTTGGGAACGTGCTCTTCATTGTCGAGGATAGCCTCATAGAGGTGGCTGATGCTCCAGCGGAGAGGGATGTTGTAGTTGAACAGCTCGCTCAGTTCTGCTGCTGCCTTGCCCGTGTTGGTGTTGCGCCAAGTGCGGAAGGGCACCAGGATTTCCTGCTTCTCGTTGAAGGCCATATAGCCGTGCATCATAGCACTAAAGCCAATGGCACCAAGCATCTCAATCTCGCAGTCGTACTCTTTCTGGACATTCTTTCTCAGGTCGGCGTAGCAGTCCTGCAGACCATACCAAATGGCCTCTGTCGAGTAGGTCCACAGACCGTCCACCAATTGGTTTTCCCAAGTATGGCTTCCTTGTGCGATGGGCTTATTCTCGGGGTCGATGAGAACAGCCTTGATGCGGGTCGATCCAAATTCGATGCCGAGAATGGCCTTGCCCGCTTCGATGGTTTGTTTTGCAGTCATAGTAATAAGATTTTAGTTAAAGTTGATACTATATTCAGACAAAGTAACGCAAATGTATTCATTTTTTTCGAATTCCGCAAACATCCCGCTCTCAAAATGTCAAAGTTTGTTTCCTTTTTATCTTTATTTCCAAAATGTTTGTAACTTTCAGCGGAGTCTTTTCATGTCTCGGCATTCTTTTATGCCGCTTAATTATCAAATTACGTTTCTATTTGTTCTGGTTCTCAGAAATAGTTTGTATATTTATGACAAATATGTGCTAAAAATATAACGCTAACCATGATAGCCAGAGTGTGGGTAGATGACACTCATGTGTATGCCGAAACGACAGACAGCAGACGGGTCAGCTATGCCTTCTCGGAATGGCCACGTTTGGCTAATGCCACAGACGAGTAACGGCATGACTTCTTCCTCTCATACGGTGGTATTCATTGGCCCCAGATTGACGAGGGCCTAAGTTTCGATGGTATGTTTGAGGATAACGGTATATTCTATGCTGCCGGAAATGAATCCCCTGAATATAGTGTGAAATGATGGCCTCCTTTATGCCCCATGAATTGATAAAAATGGGAATAAAAGATTATTCGATTACTTGATTCTTAGTACTTTATCGACGATGTGGACTAGGTAAATCCTATCATATAGAATCACTGACATCCCTTGCAAATATGGAAAGTTTACGTCAATAGTTGGATTTACCTTCATTTTTGCCATCACTGACATCGTTTGCCACACTGATTACACAACTCACAAAGTTTGATTTACCTCCGTTTTTGCCATCACTGACATCTGACATCCGCTTCTGTCAGGACACCTATATGTTGGATTTACCTCCGTTTTTGCCATCACTGACATCGGAATGCGTCGCTACCGAGACAGTCGCGGAGTTGGATTTACCTCCGTTTTTGCCATCACTGACATCGCATTATCTGCTTCACTCTCTCCGTCATGTGTTGGATTTACCTCCGTTTTTGCCATCACTGACATCAGAAATCCGACAACGTGCTGGCTATAAGGTAATTCCCGAGTGACCGAAATCCTCAGGCTAAGGGCTTCCAACAGCCCCATAGGCTATGCGGCCTATTCTTTTATTATATTTGTACTTTTAGCAATGTTCTTAGCACCGTTGTAATCAGCATGTATGCTTTTCCCAAAGTTTTTACACTCTGGGTTCGTGCACTTGAAGTGAATGCTGTCGCGCTCACCAGTTTGACCACACTCACTGCACGTTTGGCTCGTAAAGGCAGGGTTGACGTACCGAACCTTTATATTTGCCCGTTTTGCTTTGTATTCAATGAGGTTTTGTAGTTCGTAATAAGACCAGTTGCGTAAGACAAATTTCTTATCCTCATAGACTTCTCCACTCATGTTCTTTCCAAAGCTTGCCAGTCGTTCCATGTTGATGGTGGAAGCCCCTACTTGTTTGGCAAACTCAATAACCTCTTTGCTGAAAAGATGATTTTGCGTTCTTACCCAGTTCCGCTCTGTTTCGCGCAAACGTTCCAAAGGTTCTAATTTGTGGCTACGCCCTCTACCTCCTTTGGTTAGTTGTAGGCGTTGCAACGCTTTGTAACGCTTTTGGAAAGCAATGCGCTGGTTCAAGAATGATTCTCTGTTACCGATGGCTCTCCGTTCTGGGGTTAGATTCGTGGTTGCATATATTGGCACGTTTAGGCCCAAGTCTATGCCCACGACCATTCCTTTTTGCTGTTCGAAGGGTTCTTTGGGAACATCCACTACAAGTAAAAGGAATATTTTTTTTCCTTTCATTTGTAAAGAGGAAGAGCACATCTTGTAGGCAATCCCGTCCTCCGATATTCCCAAACAACGCTCAACGATGAGTTGGTTGTTGCTTGCGTCGTGACCGAAGAAAAGAATGAACTGGATATCCCGATACCACTTGAGAAAGAATTGACCGTTTCTCTCATAGAGTCTAACGCTCTTGTCAAAAGAGAACGGAATTGGCATTCCTTTTTTGTAATTGCTGATGGACTTTTCGCCTCGGCGTACCTCCTTCATGTCTGCATTGTAGTGGGCAAGCACATTCTGCTTTAGGGTATCGAGAATCTTGGCATTGAATATCTCTGTGTCGTCTCCACCTGTGACAGCGCTATAGGCAAACGACTGGCGTGGGCGTTGCAATATCTCGCTTCGATGCTGATTCATCGTAGCATATATTTTGTGCATACGTTCTTCCAGTTCGGCCTTTGTAGTTTCATCCAGCCCTTTCTTGCCTAGTTGCTTTTTCAGGTCAATGTACTCCTGATTGTTTAAACGGAGAATATCATCAATCTCATCTGTCAAGTATAACTTGTTGATGAGGTTGTTGGCCGTACGATAGAGATTGTTGTTTATTTGATGGAGTGTATGCCATCGGGCATCCACTTCCTCTTTTGACAACCCTGTTCGGTCAAGTAGTAATTCTATTTTGCGTCTTATGGTAGGCATCTTTCTCTTATCTGGTGCAAAAATAAGAAAAAAGAATTAGTAGAGCAAATGAATTTGATGGATTTCTGCGGGCACAATAATAATCCAATGATTTCACGAGTGTAGTAAATGAAGACATATACACCTTTGATGTGCTATGAATAGGTGGTAGCCGATGTTCATAAACTTGTATTGTACAACCTTATGAACATTATAATCAAGGGCAGCAAGCCACTCCGACTTGCTGCTCTTGGATGATGGTTCCCTGGGATTATTATGGGTTCTTTCCGAGGATGATGTTGACCAGGGAGGTGACAATAGGATTTGCAGAGTTTGCACGATAAGATTGCCATTTTAGTGCAATTTAATCGGGAAAATGGTTAAATTCGCTGACACTTGGAAGAGAATGTGAAAAAAAGGAGCATCCCACGTCAGAGAGAGGGATGCTCCTTTATTTAAACGATGTAGGCTAACTTACTGCAGTGCCTTGTTCAGCATGTAGTAAACCTCGTTGTTGCGCAGTTGCTGGATGAACTCGCTGGTCTTGGTGTCCTTGTTGATCTTGACATACTCGATGCCAACCATCTCGGCGAAGTCTTCCCAGTACTCCTCGGTGATGTCATAGGAGAATGCGCTGTGGTGTGTACCACCGGCCAGAATCCATGCGCCAGCACCAATCTCGAAGGTGGGCTGGGGTACCCACAGAGCAGATGCAACGGGCAGATGAGGCATGGGCTTGGGCTCGATGCACTCAACCTCCTGAGAGATCAGGCGGAAGCGGTTGCCCAGGTCAACAACAGTTGCCTTGATACCATAACCAGTCTTGGATGTGAACACGAGGCGAGCGGTCTGCTGCTTGCGGATACCGATGCCAAGGAAGTGAACCTCCAACTTGGG
>JAGCVH010000065.1 GCA_017962495.1 Bacteroidaceae bacterium | reverse complement strand
GGGTTGCATGCCTTCCTCAAGATAGAATTCCTTATCTTCCCCAAGTTTTGCTCCATAGTCAAAGACTGTGGGATTTGACTCATCTTCGCTGCACGCCACGAAAGTCATGGCGGCTAATAGAATAAATAGATACTTTTTCATGATGTTATTGTTTTATTATTTTGACCTATGGTCGAGCTGCTTTACGCTCGAAAATGTTCAAACAGGTTTGGCATTTTACTCACTTCTTTCTCCGCTTCGCTATGTGCTCGAACTTGTTCGCTTGCGTAGCTTGCCGGAGCAAGAAAGCGTCACCCTAATGGGATGCCGAGCGAATCTGTCACCATTTATAGTTTCATTTTGAATATAAATTACACTTGGAGTATTTTGGACTAAGTTGAATGCATCAACAAGGCCTGAGATAATCTGCGGTCATTCCAAGTAAAGGAAGTTTGGTACAATCTTCGATTGAATTGATGGGAATCGAGTCTTCAACAAGCCATCCTTCTCGCGATGTACCGACAAATGCCTGTATACTACCATTACGATTTCTTATAGAAACCTCCAATCTAAGTTCTGGGCTTGTTTTATTCAAAAGGAACCTTCATAAGAGTATCGAAACTTGTTTGGGGGAAAACGAATGGAGTGCCATCTTCATTTATGAGATTAACATTGAGAGATTTGGAAGTTGATTTGGGATATAATCCCCAAAAGAAAGCCCAACAAATACTTGCAATCCCACAATCTCCTTTCTTGATAGTTATATCAACCATTAGATTATTATCGCTTTCTTTTATTTTTTTTCCTCCAATATAGTAACGTCCATCAGGAAATCTAGTAACTCCCATAATGAGACTATACTTAGAAAAATCTATTTGGGGCAGATCTTTACTTCCCCAGTAAATATTCTTTAATTCCTTTTGGTTGTTAATAATATAGCATGGAGATGTAAATTCAAAATAAGAAAGATGATAATTTATTACATAGTTTTCTTGGATATTAAAGAATTCAACTATTTCCAAAGGAATTTCACTTTCCTTGATAGGTTGTATGTCCTTATATCCGTTAATTTCCTCGTCGTTGTTGCACGCCACGAAAGTCAGGGCGGCTAATAGAATAAAAATGTACTTTTTCATGATGTTATTGTTTTATTATTTTGACCTATGGTCGAGTTGCTTCACGTTCGGGATAGCTAAAGCAAGCTATGCTCTCCTCTTACTTCTTTCTCCGCTTCGCTACGAAAGCGTCACCCTAATGGGATGCCGAGCGAACCAGCACCTTTTTATTTCCCTGAATATACAACCCTCGCTTGGGATTAACCACACGTCGACCGCTGAGGTCATAAAGGGCATCTGCCCCATTATGAATCTTGAATTTTGAATTTTGAATTGACTCGATTCCTGTTCCATCGAGCGGCAGGGCAAAGTGGGCGGTGAACGATTCGCCGTCATTCTCCACGACGACGGTGTAGTCACCATCGGGATAGCCAGCGAGGTTGACATCAAGTGACTGCAGGTTGTGCGTCTCTTGATTGGCGCTGAAGCGGTCCTGCTGTTCGCCGTCCTTGCGGACGTTGATCTTGTATCGGCCATTCATTCCCTCAAAGTCGATGCAGAGCACGGCATTATCGTATTCGCCCTCTACCAGACTGATGTTTGCTGCCACGCGAGGGCTCGTCGGCTTGGTCTTAATGACGTGGGTGAAGTCTATCTTCTGCTTCTTTGTCTCGTTGTCCTCGTCCCAGTATTCCGAGACTGCGTCTGTGTATTTAGAACTCTGGAAGAGTGTATCGATGGCAGTGTAGCATGAAATCAACCATTCGCCTTCATCGCTTTCTTCGTTAAAAAATATACTATATATACTCCTCAACGGGTTACTCAAGCCTCCAACTCCCGTCAACCATGTTATCGTTGTCGTTCCATTGCTGGTGCACAATCCTCTATCCTCTTTTGCTCCGACGTCAATTATTGGGTCAACTTCCAGTTGGATGACATTTCCCGTGTATTCTGCCGTTTCTTGATGCTCTTTGGCGATGATTTTACAAACAATGAATTGATATATACCCCAGAAAATGGGATTGTTGAATACAATTTCCTCATCGATGTCAGCGGCGAAATCGTAAAGACATGCAAATCCTCTATTATCGTTCCAATTATAAACTCGTTTCTCCTGTTCGTAGAGCAAGGCTACAAGTTCGGTCTTTCGCATCTCAGTATTTTCAGTGCATTGCATCATTTTCTTGCATGACTGGCCTCCAACGATGGAATCTCCATCAAAATAGTAATATCTGACTTCATTGGCCAATGTGGATAATCTGGAAATCTGTCCCGTCTTCCATACCTTCCCCTCTTCGATGAAGGGATGATATTTATCGCGGTTGGGAACGGGGTGCTCAACACCATTTTCGTCAACGACTACGAAGTTGTAGTTGTCGTCAAATTTCAAAAGCGGAATATCGAAGCAGAGGTCAAACTCATATAGTGCATCTTCACATGTTTCTACACGATCCATTGATTCTATCTCTGTGGAAATGGTGTATGTCTTGTTATCCTCCGTAGGCGATATTATGCAATATATGTAGTCGGCGGAGTTCGGGTTGGGGTGTAGATACCAACAGCCTTTCACGTGGAGTTTCCCGTCTATGATTTCATACTCCCATTCCTTCTCCCTGCCTATTGTTTCACCACGCACTAATTCCTGTCCGATGACCCAGTAGTTGTCATTCGATGCGCCGCAGAAAGAGAAAGGATAGAAATCAGGATTGTATTCTGGCATGAACATATATGCAACCTGATAACTCCATGCACGTTCATACGAATTAGGCTTCCATCCTGCTATCGGTTGACTCAAGTCTCCAATGCCTTCCACCCAAGTATGGTCCTTGTGTTCTGGTAAGCACCCAACAGCAGGATTTACTGATGAGAATGTGATGGTCTTCAGTTTGCTACCCTTTACGTCGATGTAATCGACTTTTGTAACGACGCAACGGTCGGCTTCATCGCCCCAGCCAATATCGAACGTGTCACCTTCCTCTAGCGTGAAGTCATAGACGCAATGCTCCTGTGCTGTTTCGTAATCATATAGATATACACGCCTATCCTCCTCACGGAATAAATAAAACCTTAGTAATTTCTCCCAATTTGTTCCCTTTCCTGTATTCAAATACAGAGGATAATATGTTTTACCGTCTATAACATTCCCTGATTGTTTAAATTCATAGTCGTATGGAATGGCAGGCCCTTCGTTGAATCCCAGCACGTGCCATTGCTTCCACTTTGCCACGAAGGGGGTGTAGTTGTGTTCTTCTTGTGCTCCTTTGCACTCAATTGTTACATAATTCCTTCCTACGATGCCTACATTATAAAGACCTGGCTCAAAGCCGGGGATGCGGACATTGACGAAAGCTTCATGTAAACAATCTAATTCGTCTAACAAATATGCCTGTTTAATCATGATGTCAATTACTTGATCTTTTATTAAACATTCGGCATAAGTGTTATAACAATTCAAATTCATATATCCTTTTATGCAGAGAGTGTCTCCCTCGAACCAATATGTCAGGTCTTTATAATTCTCCGTTTCTGTTTCATTCCCATAATTATCTATTTCAAATGGCATGAATTTGTAATAAGGTTCATTAATGTAGAATTGTCCCATATAATTCGAACCTGAAGAGAGTGCGACCTGAGCCTTCTGAGGCTGTAAGGTTTCAGAACTAAGAGGAGCCACTTGGGAGGCTAAAAACAATGGAAGAATTCCCCAATTAAGAGACCCAATGCCTTCTACCCACACATCCTCCTGCCTGGAATCTTTTGCTACAAGACGAAGCATTTTTTGCGCTGTGGTATACCAATTTTGAATACCATACTGGGATTTATTAATGCCTGATACTTCGCTCACAATGTATTCATCACCAACGGCGTTTATAAACGTGTCCCCTTCATTTAGCCCATAATTGAGGATGAGTAAGTCTTTCTGATTTATTTTGTCCCAATAGAATACTTTATCACCTTCCTGACGGAATAGTAGGATGTCGCTATATTTGCCTTTCTTGTATGGATGAAGAGCAATCATAAACATTGGCATGTTTTCCAACAAATCTTCCTTCTTGTCATATCCAACCCCGACCTTGGAATATACTTTATCATTAAGAATACTGTCTCCCATGATGTTATAGCATAAATTAATAAATGTTTCCCCATCCTCCATCTTGAGGTGTGAGTACCAGAACTTAGGGCTATTGTCAAGATATGATTCCGAAATCCAAGGCTCAATCGTAGGATACCCCTCAATGGTATATGATTGAGATAGAAGTGAAAGTGGGAATAATACTGATAATAAAATCAAGATTGTTAGTCGCTTCATAGTTGTATATTTTTATCGTTTATATCTTTTCCAGTACTTGTTCGAGTGTGATGTCGGGATCGTTCTCCCCAAAGACCTCTTTCTTCAGTCTCAGCTTGCGGTGCTGCACGGCAGAGATGCTGATGGCATAGACGTTGCCGATGGTGCGGTTGGTAAGTTGCAAACGAGTAAGGATACAGAGTTGCACGTCTTCTTCCTTCATATCGGGGTATTCCTCTCGCAGACGGGTAAGACGGCCGTTGTCGATGATGTCGAGCATGTGCTCCACCTCCTCCCATTCCTTGTCGGTGAGCACGATGTGGCGGTCGGGATGGGTAGAGAGCTTCTGCACGACCTCGGAGCGCTGGTAGATGATGCCCTTGAGGAAATCGACGGAAGCATCGCGCTGGCGCAGTTGTTCGCGCTGGGTCTCTACTTCCTGACGGAGGAATGCCTTTTCGCGCCTACGCGACACTATCTCCCTGCGGACTACAACCGCCAAAGCGATGAACAGCAGCAGACCGCCTGCAAGCAGAATGCCCTGCAAGCGTTGGCGATAGCGCAGACGCTCGTTCTCCCTGTCCTGCCGAAGCGAGGCTTGGTAATAGTCGTCCTTCTGACCGAGAGCCTTGAAATAGAGCGTCTCGGCTCGTTCGAAGGCTTCGTCGATGGCAGTCTCGGCGGCTTCGGCATCGTTGCGGCGAAGTGCCAGTTTTGCCAGGTTGCTCTCCACGATGTAGGCGGCTTGTATGTCGTCGTCATAGTCCATGTGGCGATACACGTTTTCGGCCTCGCTAAGGGAGTCGCAACTCACCAGACAACGCCCCAGCACTTGCTGTGCTCCTAACAGGAGATCAGGGGGAGCCAGACGGGTGGCTTCGCGTGCATGGATGAGCGCCTGAGGGTATTGTTCCATTGCCCAGTAGATGTTGGCCAGCGTGGTCAGCGTCTGACTGACGAGTGTGCTGTCGCCTTCGGCTTTCGACAGGCGGTGAGCCTCCTGTGCGTAACGCAGAGCTTCGTCGAAACTGCTATCATTATTATATGCGCGTTGCGACGCGTATGTGGCTATGTAGTCGAGGATGATGATGTGGTTGCGCGCTTTGTCGGGGTGCTGCTTGTAGGTGTCGAGTGCCTGACGAGCCATATCGAGTGCAGCATCAGCATTGCCCCACGAGAGCGACTGGGCCAGTTGTAACTGGGAGAGATAGAGCGTGTGGTGGTCGCCTTCAGCCTTTGCCGTGCGAATGGCACGATGAAGCAATTGCTCGCTCTGGCGGATGCTGTCGTGGGCGTTCGCCTCAAGGGCTTGCTCATAGAGCATCTGGGCTGTCTCCTTCGTGGCTTCCCTGCAACTGACGACGAGCATCAGCGTGAACAACAATAGCAGAAAACGAGCGTTCTTCATGTGTTTTTATCATTTCCTGCTGCAAAGTTAGGGGTTTTTATCTTTGCTTGTATCACTTACCCCATGGAAAAATGCACACAAAGAAACATCGGCAGAAGTCCGTAAACAAAGGGCATCTGCCGATATTCGTCCTCCCCTACCCATGGAAAAGTGATTCGAAGGGGGGTGGAAATAGTCTATTATATGGATTTAACGACGCAATCAGTCGACGAGGCGAACGGCGCCCTTGTCGGTTCTTTATTTGCGAAATGCGTTAGAATATCGCTGCATATTTGCGAACTTTTTCCAAACGCTGCATGAAAGAGCGGTTGCTTTTTGCTTTTTGTATGTTATACGATGTCTGAAGACCTATCCAGATGTTTGCATCTGTCCCCAGCGCGGCTTCAAGCAGAAGGGCATACTCCGTGGTTACGGGACGCTTGCCGTTCAACACCTCATTGAACACGGTGTACGAAACTCCCATCTGCTGAGCCAGTTCCTTCTGCGTCAGTCCACGGGCCATGATTTCATCCTTAATCATCTCGCCCGGATGTATCAATTCCGACGAAACCATGTTGTTTGCAATTTTATTCGAAGCAATGTTATTAATTGTAACCATACTGCATTCATTTACTCCTGTAAAGGTATGCAATAGTTTTCAAATTCGCAAAATATCGAATCGATTTTTTCGAACTTTTGCGATTTAAGGCAATCAGTCGACGAGGCGAACGGCGCCTTTGTCTGCCGAACTCACGCTCTGCGCATAAGCACGTAAGGACTTGCTTACCACGCGATTGCGACGCAAGGGCTGCATGGGACGAGCGGACAACTCCTCATCACTAAGCTTGACATTGATGCTGCGCGAAGGGATATCGATGACTATAATATCACCATCTTTAATCTTTCCGATATTACCACCACTTGCAGCTTCAGGAGAGATGTGTCCGATGCTCAAGCCACTGGTTCCGCCAGAGAAACGGCCGTCGGTGATGAGCGCACACTCCTTGCCCATGTGCATCGACTTGATGTACGACGTGGGATAAAGCATCTCCTGCATACCAGGACCGCCCTTAGGACCTTCGTGAGTGATGACTACACAGTCTCCCTTATGAACCCGACCATTAAGAATGCCCTCACAGGCATCTTCCTGACTGTCGAACACCACTGCAGGTCCTTCGAAATGCCAGATAGAGGGGTCAACGCCTGCGGTCTTCACCACGCATCCGTCTTGAGCGATGTTACCGAACAGGACTGCTAATCCGCCGTCTTTGGTATAGGCGTGTTCGATGTCACGAATGCAACCGTCAGCACGGTCTGCATCAAGGCTTTCATAATAGGTTTCCTGTGCGCCTAATTGATTGCAGAAACGGCCTGCCGGCGCACTGCTATAGATGTCCCAAGGCGAAAGGCCGCCATCGACCTTCGTCCTTAATGCTTCATTATTAATTATCGCGTAGCGACAGATGTCTTCTCCCAAAGTGGCACGATTTACCCTTCTCACAGAGGTGTCCACGAGACCGCCCTTCGCCAGTTCGCCTAAGATGGCCAGCATACCGCCTGCGCGGCCACACTCCTGGACGGAATACTTTTGCGTGTTGGGAGCCAGTTTGCACAGGCAAGGCGTCTGACGGCTCAGAGCGTCGATGTCGCTCATCTTGAAGTCAACGCCAGCCTCCTGGGCGATGGCAAGCAGGTGGAGTATCGTGTTTGTCGAACCTCCCATCGCTATATCGAGAGTCATGGCGTTAAGGAAGGCCTGTCGCGTCGCGATGGAGCGAGGCAACACACTTTCGTCGCCCTGCTCGTAATAAGCCATGGCATTTTCCACAATCTGGCGAGCAGCCTGCTGCATGAGCCGGACGCGGTTCTTGTGAGTGGCCAAAATGGTGCCGTTACCAGGGAGCGACAAACCGATGGCTTCAGTCAGATTGTTCATGGAATTGGCCGTGAACATCCCTGAACAGCAGCCACAGCCTGGACACGCACGATTCTCTACTTCTGTAAGTTCCTCGTCGGTGACAGTCGGGTCGGCACCTTTCACCATCGCAGCAATGAGGTCGAGATTCTCTCCCTTATATTTCCCCGCCTCCATGGGGCCTCCGCTAACGAAGAGGGCAGGAATGTTAAGGCGCATGGCAGCCATGAGCATTCCGGGCGTTATCTTGTCGCAGTTTGAAATACATATCATGGCATCGGCCTTGTGGGCATTGACCATATACTCCACAGAGTCGGCGATGAGGTCGCGACTGGGCAGGGAGTACAGCATACCGTCGTGGCCCATAGCTATGCCATCATCGATGGCTATCGTATTGAACTCAGCTGCGTAGCACCCCATTCGCTCTATCTCCGCCTTCACTATCTGGCCTGCCTCATGCAGATGGGTGTGCCCTGGCACGAACTGGGTAAATGAATTCACTATGGCAATAATGGGCTTGCCGAACTGCTCACGTTTCATGCCATTGGCAACCCATAGAGCTCGAGCTCCAGCCATTCGCCTTCCTTCAGTACAAACGGCACTACGCAACTGATGTTTCATGTTCATAACTATTCTCTTTTTTCTGTTATCACGAAGTCCTCATTTTTCGCCTACAAAGGTACAACTTAATTGTCGGATTCGCGTAATGATTTGCAAACTAAATTATTAACTCCTCCTCTATCAATGTTTCTCATCAACCCCTCGTACTTTGCCCGCTTCACCGCCGAGCCGTGGAAGAGCGACTGATATTGCAGAGGCGTAAGGCGGGACCAGTCGCAGGGCGACATGGCAAGCAACTGCTGCGAAGGAGCGAAGTCGGGCACCGAGGTGGCCTCGTGGGAGAGGTGGGGGCAGGCGCGCAAGCAGCGGTCACATCCGTAAAAGCACTCCGACAAATGCCGGTACGACTCATCAGGCAGCGGTCCACGATGCTCAATCGTCAGATACGACAGACAGCGACGGGCATCAATGCCTTCGTCCGAAAGAGCAGACGTGGGGCATGCCTCGACACAACGACGGCAAGCGTCGCACCCCTCGTGATAGGGACGGGCAAAGAGGGGAGCGTCGTAGTGGTCGGATGCTTGCGTTAGGAGCAACTCTGCCAGAAAGAAGGCACTGCCCTCACGAGGAATGACCAACTGGGTGTGACGACCTATCCACCCGAGCCCACAGCGCCAAGCCCAATACTTCTCCATCAGCGGAGCCGTGTCGACACAGATGCGACCCTCCACACCCAGCACCTGCAGCAAGATCTGGAGACGCTGACGAATGACATCGTGGTAGTCGCGCCCCTGTGCGTACCAAGCAATGGCAGGTTGCGTGGGGGCTGCACCGGGGTTGTAACTCATGGCGAGTGAGACGACCGTGCGCGCTCCCGGCAGGAGCCGACGAGGGTCGCGACGAAGGGCGAGGTGGCGCTCTAAGTAGTGCATTCCTGCCTGTCGGCCTTCGGAGAGCCACTGCTCGTAGTGACGCATGTATGCCTCATCGACCTCCTCGGCAGGAGCCAATCCACAATGTGAAAAGCCAAGACGCTTGGCCTCGGCTTTCACTGTATCACGCTGTAATTGTGCGGAACTCATATCCTTGGTCCTTAAGCCATTGCAAGGCTTCGGGGAGCATCACCTTCAACTTGTCGATGCTCTTCAGAGAGTCATGAAAAGTGATAATAGAACCATTGCGAGCATAGCGCTTCACATTGGCCAGGACATCGGATGCCGTGAGCCTGCGGCTATAGTCGCGCGTCACGAGGTCCCACATCACCACTTTATAGCCGAAAATACGCATAGTCCGATACTGGACGGCGCGCATCCAGCCGTGAGGAGGGCGGAAAAGTTTGGTTTGGAGTATCTCATGCGCCTTGTGGACATTATAGAGGTACTTCCAACTGCTCCAGCGCAGTCCGCCGACGTGGTTATAGGTGTGATTGCCGATAGCATGGCCTCGACGCCGCACCTCCTGCAATAAGTCGGGGTAGCGATGGGCATTGTCACCAACCATGAAGAAGGTGGCCTTGGCTCCAAACTGGTCGAGTACATCCAACACCCATGGCGTGGCCTCTGGAATGGGACCATCGTCAAAGGTGAGATAGACGGCTCGCTCATGGACATCCATGCGCCAAATGGCATGAGGATAGAGCCAGCGAACGAAGCGGGCAGGTTGTTCGATCAGCATAGCAGGCTATTGACCTCCACCGTTAGACATTGCCGCGTAATAAGCCTGCAGGCGCTTCAGATACTGCTCTGCCTCCTTCGAATTGGCAGCATCGAGCAGTTCGACGGCCTCCTGCAATGTGATGAAGTTGGTGCGAATGTCGAACGAAGAGGCGTTGGCGTAACGAGTCGAGAGACCCATATACCAATCGAGATATTCGCACGAGGTCTTGGCGACATGCGAAGCTATCTCCTCGCCCTTCTTGTTCTTGCCCAGCGCCAGCCAGGTGCGTGCCAAATCGAGCGAACGTCCTTGCCATCCATGCGGAACATTGTAGGCGGGAATGGCCTTCTCGGCCTTCTCCATCAACTTCAACGCCTTATCCTTCTTGCCCTCGCGCAACAGTTGCTGACCCAACTGCCCGAAAAGACGGCGATGGGTATAACACATGCGCATCACGGTCTCATCGAGATAGATGTCGGGATTGTCGAGACCACCAAACTTGAACTTGTTCATCAAGTTGTCGTACGCCTTTTCCGAATCCAGTATTTTGCCACTCTTCTGGGTGTCGAAAGGAGTTATGCGGTCGGCAAGACCTTCGCGCACGAAGTTCTTACCCAAATCGCCGTAATTGCTTTCGCCCACCGTAATAGCGACATACAGCGGACGCTCCCAGTTCGAGCGGGCAAGCATCTCGTACATCATCAACTCGCTCTTGTAAACCGTTCCACGTCCCTTCAGGGAGATGTGCATGACATCGGGGATGGAGTCGGCAGCAATCATCATACCGCTACGGCGCACAGCCTCCTTGTCGACGGTGATAACGATGCTGTCCGTGGGGATAATCTGCAACTCGGGATTCTCATTAAGAATCCAGCGGTCGATGATGTTTGACAGTTCATAGGGATTCTCACCCAAGGCTTGTTTCATGGCCTCGGGGTCATCCTTATAATATTCCATCACCTGCTGGATTGCGTCGGGATAGACACGAACCCCCTCTCGCGTGCCAGCGACATATTGAATGCGCTTCCAAGAAATGGGAAGACTTGGCGAATCGTAGGCAGGGCGCTTCATTTGATCGATGTACCAGTCCGTCTGCAGGTAGGAAAGGTTGCAAACGCGGGCATCGGTTCGCGTGCCTTCGGTCTCTTGGCCATACCACAGGGGGAAGGTGTCGTTGTCGCCATTTGTGAAAATGATGGGATTGACGCCCTTCGGCAAACTCTGCAAATAGTTCTGTCCGAAGTCTCGACAAGTGTATCGGCCACTTCTGTCATGGTCGTCCCAAGTTTGGCTTGCCATCTGTACGGGAACAAGCAGGCAGATGCTGGCAATCAGAGCCGAAAGCGTCTCACTCCTGAACACCTTTCGCAGCCAGTCACTTAATGCCGCAACGCCCAAGCCCACCCAAATAGCGTAGGCATAGAAGGAACCCGCATAGGCGTAATCGCGTTCGCGCGGTTGCATGGGCGTCTGATTCAGATATACCACGATGGCGATTCCCGTCATGAAGAAGAGGAAGAAGACAACCCAGAACTGCTTTACGCCATCATTCAACTGGTTGTTATTCTTATAAACTTGCCAGAACAAGCCTAACAGACCCAACACGAGGGGCAGGGCGTAGAAGACATTATGACCCTTATTTTCGCGCAGTTCGGTAGGCAACTTGCTTTGGTCGCCCAAGCGCCAGTTGTCGAACCACTTAATGCCCGTAAGCCAGTTGCCATGCTCCAATTCGCCATTGCCCTGAATATCGTTCTGGCGACCAGCGAAATTCCACATGAAATAACGCCAGTACATAAAGTTCATCTGATACGACAGGAAGAAGTAAAGATTCTCGCCCATCGTTGGCATCTTGATTTGCTGGGTACGGCCGGCAACATTGGCCTCAACGATGCGTCCCTTCACGCCTCCCATCCAGTCTTCGTAAGCCTGCTTGTGGCGGTCGCTGTACATACGGGGGAAGAACATATTCTGGCCGTACTTGTAATCGATGTTGTAGCGCAGAAGTTCGTAGCGGTCCGGCTCGTTGGGCGTTGCTTTCTCTTTGCGCTGATAGACGGGCGAACCTTTCGTAGAAACGGGCACCCAATAATCTCCCTCCACTTTCATCTCCACCTGCGAGTTGTAGGCGGGGCCATACAGCAAGGGGCGGTCGCCATATTGCTCGCGACTCAGGTAAGAACCCAGTGTAAAGATGTCCTCAGGCGAGTTCTGGTCCATGGGAGTGTTAGCGGTGGAACGGATTACGATGACAGCATAAGACGAATAGCCCACCATAATCATGAGCATGCACAAAAGGGAGGTATTCATCAGGCGAGGAGTGACCAGATAGTCTTTCTCCTTGCGATACTGCAGGACGAAGACCAGAGCCATCAAGGCCACGATTCCTATCACCACGCTCGACCATCCGTAGCCGTAGAAGGGGATACCCAGCAAGCCTATGCTCAGGGCGTAGGAGACCGTCATGCGGACGCGATTCAACTCGTCGCGATGCGTTTCCCAGATTGACCACAGCACGGCGGTGATGGTCAGGAGAATGTAGATTATCAAACCAGTGTTGAACGGGAGTCCGAACACATTGACAAACAACAGTTCGAACCATCCGCCCACCTTAACAATGCCTGGTACGATGCCGTAAAGCACCGCAGCGATGAGGGCAAACGAAAGCAACAAGGCAATGAGTGAGCCCTTGAGATTGGCATTGGGGAACTTGCGATAATAGAACACCAGCACGATGGCGGGCAAACAAAGCAAATTGAGCAGATGGACACCGATGGAAAGTCCAGTGAGATAGGCAATAAGCACCAGATAGCGGTCGCTGTGAGGCTCGTCGGCATGGTCCTCCCATTTCAGCATCAGCCAGAACACCAGTGCCGTAAACAGGCTACTGTAGGCATACACCTCTCCCTCTACGGCCGAGAACCAGAACGTGTCGGAAAATGTGTAAACGAGCGCCCCCACCAAGGCACTTGCCTCAACGGCTATCAGTTGCCCCAAAGTTGCCACCTGACCGTTGGTCCCAACCAACTTCCGAGCAAGATGGGAGATGCTCCAAAACAGGAACAGGATGCATAACGCCGACATCAGTGCCGACATGATGTTAATCATCAGGGCCACCCGCGTGGCGTCGCTGGTCAACTGGGTAAACAGGTTGCCCGTGAGCATGAAGAATGGGGCGCCTGGCGGGTGTCCAACTTCCAGCTTGTAGGCTGTGGTGATAAACTCTGGGCAGTCCCAGAAGCTGGCCGTGGGTTCCACGGTCGAGCAATAGACAAAGGCAGCTATAAGGAAGGTAATCCAACCCAGCACATTGTCTATTAATCTGAAATGTTTCATATGCGAAATATCACTTACTTATTTTCAAGGTGCAAAGATACTCAAAATAATCCAAAATCTCTAACGGATTAACAAAGATTATGATAAAAGCTACAAGAGTGAGCACGAAAACGATTAAAGCCAACCAGGTATTGCGCAGCGTGAAATAGTGAGCCACGAGGGGTGAGCAGCAGAGCAGCAGCAGAGGTGTAAGGGGCGCGAACTGGAAGGTGAGCAGGGCAAACAGGAGGACTATCCACGACTGCATCATATAGACGTACATCATCATGCGAGTGCGTATCTTATCGTCGTAACTATTCGTCAAATAATAAAAGGTAGTCCACAAGGTCAGGAATGCCAACAGGACGAATGGTGCATTGTCAATGAGACTAGCCACAGTAATGCTTTCCACGAGACCTGTGAACACGACAACGCCAGACTTCATGATTTCGTTCGTCATGCCAAGGACTCCCATGTGTCCATATGCCAGAAGGTCGGTCCACCATGAAAGCAGGGGGGTGATGTCATCATCCCATAGAAGCCACCCCGTCCAAAACCAGAACGGCAGAGAGAGTCCCACCAACGCCGCCAAGAAACTGCGGAACGACAGGGAACGCATGAAGACAAGGAGATACCATAGGAAGAAAGGTGCCAAAAGCAGGACCGGAGGGAAGACGATGCTGCCCAAGGAGAGGAGGAGGAAGACGTGGAAAGTGTCGGTCGTCGGTTGTGATTGCTGGTAGGTTCGGAACAGCAAGAATATGCTAACCGACAAGCAAAAGGCGGCCAGCAAAGAAGGGCTAAAGGGATGCATCGTGATAAAACAACCTGCCCCGAAAACCCATACCGATGCCATCATGCGCGAGCGCACGCGAAGGACCTGATACGTATTGTTTGTCTCCAAAATCACATAAGTGGCAAAGGCCGTCAGCACCAGTCCGGCTATAAGGTCGGGCGAGAAAGCACGCTGTGGCAACCACCACATGCCTATAGCCAGCATTGCACACAAGGGCAAAGTGACTACGCTGCGCGCAATGCGATTATGGAGTTTGGGTTTACGCAAGGTCCTGTCCTATATCGCGACGATAATATTTTCCTTCAAACTCTATTTGTTCAGCTCCGTGCATGCTCTTAGCCAGCGCTTCGGCTTGTGTCTGGCCGTAATTGCTCACAGCTATCACTCGTCCGCCATTGGTCACGACCTGACCGTCCTTCAAGGCGGTTCCTGCGTGGAAGAGGATGCTCTCCCCTACTGCGTCAAAGCCTGTCATCAGTTTTCCCTTTTCATAATGCTGAGGATACCCACCGCTGACAAGCATCACACAGACCGCCGGACGCGAGTCGAACTCTACGTTCTTACTACCCAGCGTTTGTGTGGCAACACCTTCAAGCAAGTCCACAAGGTCACTCTTCAAGCGTAACATTACCGTTTCCGTCTCCGGGTCACCCATGCGACAATTATACTCGATAACCTTTGGGTCACCATCCACATTGATCAGGCCGAAGAAGATGAAACCCTTATAATCGATGCCCTCGGCAGCAAGTCCCTCAACCGTAGGACGAATGATGCGTGTTTCCACCTTGTCCATCCATTCTTTCGTGGCAAAAGGTACAGGGGACACGCTACCCATACCGCCGGTGTTCAGCCCAGTGTCGCCTTCTCCAATGCGCTTGTAGTCTTTGGCTTCAGGCAGTATCTTGTAATCCTTGCCGTCTGTCAGTACAAACACAGAGCACTCGATACCACTCAGGAACTCTTCAATGACCACGCGAGACGAAGCTGTTCCAAACATACCACCAAGCATCTCCTTAAGTTCACGCTTTGCCTCATCCAAGGTTGAAAGAATAAGGACTCCTTTACCTGCACATAAGCCATCCGCCTTGAGCACATAAGGCGCAGGCATTGTCTCAAGAAAGCTTAGGCCTTCAGCCAAATGCTCTCCGTCGAATGTTTGATGACGTGCAGTTGGAATGTTATGGCGCTGCATGAATTCCTTGGCGAAGTCCTTAGAGCCCTCTAAAACAGCCCCTTGTTTCGAGGGACCGATAACGGGAGTCGACTTCAGTTGTTCATCGGCTTTGAAATAATCGTATATGCCCTTAACCAGCGGGTCTTCTGGACCTACGACAACCATATCAATGGCCTTGTCCAGCACGAACTGGCGAATGGCAGGGAAGTCGTCGGCTTTCAAAGCCACATTCTCTCCCACCTCACTTGTCCCAGCATTACCTGGGCCTATATACAATTTCTCCAGCTTCTGGCTTTGTGCCAGTTTCCAAGCAATGGCGTGCTCACGGCCACCACTTCCTAATAAGAGTATCTTCATCGGGCTAAATAATCGTCAAAATATCGTGTAATACGTTCGTGCAAATGAACTTGATCTCGACCAAACATATTGTGGCCATCACCAGGATAGGTAAAGAGGTCGGGCTGAGTGCCAGCATCCTCGCAAGCTCGCAAGAAGGAAAGCGTGTGCTGCGGAACACAAGTTGGGTCGTTATAACCAAAGATTATTTGCAGGCGTCCCTTCAAGTTCTTGGCTTTGCCAAGCAGACTACAACGCTCATATCCTTCAGGATTCTGTTGCGGAGTATCCATATATCTCTCGCCATACATCACCTCATAATACTTCCAGTCGATGACAGGACCACCTGCCACACCGACCTTGAAGACATCTGGATAAGAGCACATAAGGTTGGTGGTCATGAAACCTCCGTACGACCAGCCATGAACGCCCATTCGATCGGCATCGACATAGGGCAAGGACTTGAGGAACTTCACACCTTCCATCTGGTCCTTCATTTCCTCTTCGCCCAAATGCCGGAAAGTAACTTGCTCAAACTCACGTCCACGCCACTCACTGCCTCGGTTGTCGAGTACGAACAGCAGATAGCCTTTTGTGGCCATATAAGCCTCCCAACCACGGAGACACCAATGCCAACGGGCATCGACATTGTGAGCATGAGGTCCACCATATACATATACTACGGTAGGATATTTCTTTGCGGGGTCGAAATCGATAGGCTTCACCATTCGATAATAAAGATCTGTCACGCCATCAGCAGCTTTGATGCTACCACTGGTGATTTCAGGTATCTTGTAACCTTGTTCCTGCCAAGGGTCTTTGGCCGTAAGCACATTAACAGAACGATTGGGCCAACGACCACGAACGGAATGTGTTGTGATGAGGTCGATGCTACGGGGAACAGTTGGCGAGGAATAGCGGTCAATGACCATTGTGCCGTCCTCACTCGGCGAGACTGCATGGACACCCTCACCCACACCAATGAGTGTACAACGCGGTTTCTCAAGATTGAGGCTATATAAGCAACTTGTACGAGGGTCTATGGCATTGCTCAAATAGAGCACACACTTGTCCTTCTCATTGAAACCGACTAACTGTTGCACCTCGAAGTCGCCATAAGTCCGCTGGTCAACCTCACCAGTCCTCACGTCCAAGAGATATAGGTGATTGTAACCGTCGCGACGACTTTGCATGATGGCCTTCGAACTATCCCAAGGAAGGAATGAAAGGCCATGCAAGGGTTCGACATACTTGTCATGCCTCTCCTCCAAAAGACGCTTTTCAATCTCTCCAGTTGCAGTGTTATAGGCCACCAATTGCACGTGGTTCTGGTCGCGGTTGAGTTCAAATACATATAGCAACTTGCCGTCTGGCGCCCATGAGAGATTCGTATGATAATCGTCAGGGGCTCCTATTAGATTAAGCCAAGTAGTCTTTTTGCTTTGTACATCAAAGATACCCACTTTAACCTGATGGCTCGTTTCACCAGCCATAGGATACTTGTCCATCGTGACAGAAGCTATGCGCTGTGAAATGTCAACCTGCGGATAACCCGTTACCATGCTTTGGTCCATGCGATAGAAAGCCAGTTTCTGACCATCGGGACTCCAGAATGTACCCTTTGTTATACCAAACTCGTCACGATGAACGCTCTGACCATAGACGATATCGTTCGAGTCGTCAGTCGAACCATCACTACTAACTTGCAGCACTTCGCCTTCCGCGGTCTTTACATACAAGTTGCCTTTAATCGTATAAGCCAAATTCTTCGACTTAGAATCAAAGTCCTGATTGGCAGCACCTTCGGGAATGTCTTGACTCCATACGACCTTACCTTGCTTCCAATCTATCTCCATACGCTTCGAACCATGTCGGAAACGCGCTATGGTCTTACCTTTGTAAGGCAAGACAACATTATGGCCACTACTAACCACCTTCTCTCCGGCAATCTTGTTCAATTGCTCAACGGTAACAATGCTCTTACCCGTAAGCAACTCCTTCAGCTCGTCAGCAGTAGTTTCCACTGGGGTGTTGCCCCACCATTGGGTGTATTTGTTTTCAGGTTGCAAGTTGTACCAATTATTGCCACCCGACATCACATCCTCAAGCGTAAGTGTTTTTTGTGCCATAAGCATACTTGTCATCAACGACAATAGTAATACCAATTTAGTCTTCATACCTTCTGCCCTTCCCTTTATTAAAGTCTCTTCCTTTGTGTCTAAAGTCCTTTTCGCCTTTACGATAATCACCTGCCTGGCGGTCGCCACCAAAGAATCGACGAGGCTTTTCATCACGGTCAAACTTACGTGGACGCTCATCCCGGCCTTCACGACGCATGCGTTCGTCTCTGTCTCCACGGCGTGGACGCTTAATGCGACTCTCAAACTCCTCGTCTGTCTCATCAAGACGTTGTTTTACCGCCCGACGTTCCTTAAACCTGCGCTTCTCCGCCATCTGCCGACGGTCTTCATCACTCTTAATCTCTCTACCCTCCGAACGCACCTCATTGTAACGACCTGAAAACATTTGATATTTTCTAAGTTCACACTCTAACGAGCCATTATATAGGGGAACTTTTAAGGAAGCCTTCAAGCCAATGGCGTCGAAACATTCCTCACGATAACTAAGCACCCATGCCTCATTGTCCACAAATTGCTTCTTGAACTGTGTACCAATCATCTTGTACAATCCCAGAAGGTCCTCCGGCTTGATGCGCTCGCCATAAGGAGGATTAGTAATAATGACAGACTTTTCGGCAGGTTGTGTGAAGTCCTTAAAGTCCTGGAACTGAATGGTAATGTCTCCTGTCAAACCAGCTGCTTTCACATTTCGCTCAGCAATAGCTACAGCGGCACGATTGTTGTCGTAGCCATAGATGTGGTGCGTAAACTCACGCTCTTGCGAGTCGTCATTGTAGATTTGTTCGAAAAGCTCTCTATCAAAATCAGACCATTTCTCAAAAGCATAGCCTTGACGGAAAATGCCTGGCGCCATGTTGCGGGCTATGAGTGCTGCCTCAATGGGGAAAGTTCCACTACCACACATAGGGTCGATGAAGTCTGTTTCACCACGCCATCCCGTCATGAGAATAATACCGGCGGCCAACACTTCGTTCAAAGGGGCTTCCACTGCCTCTTGTCGATAACCGCGACGATGCAGGCTCTCGCCTGAGGAATCAAGGCTCAGCGTACAATCATATTCAGCAATATGCATGTTCAGCTGGATGTCAGGGTTCGACACACGAATGTTGGGTCGGTTTCCAGTCTGCTCGCGGAACTGATCGACAATGGCATCCTTAACCTTATAGGCCACAAACTTTGAATGACGAAACTCGGTCGAATAAACAACACTATCGACTGCGAACGTGGTTTCGTTCGACAAATATTGCGTCCAGTCGATGGCTTTTACAGCCTCATAGACCTCGTCGGCACTTGTGGCACGAAAGTGTTTAATGGGTTTCAAAACACGGATGGCTGTACGGAGGCAGAAATTACTGCGATAAAGCATTTCCTGATTTCCCGTGTACGAAACCATGCGGTTTCCCACTTTTATATTGTTGGCGCCCAATTGGGTTAATTCCTCTGCCAAGATATTCTCCAAGCCCTGGAAGGTCTTGGCAATCATCTCAAATTCCATAAAATACAATTATCTGTTTTCAAATACTCCTTTATAGTCCTCCCCAGTCTTCTGGTCTAACATCGTTGTTCTTCCTTTTCTTAGCCTGAACAAGATGCTCACCTGGCTTAGTGCTCTCGGTTACCCACAAGTTACCACCAATAATGGTTCCTTTACCTATCGTAATCCGACCAAGAATTGTGGCATTGCTATATACGATGACATCGTCTTCCAATATGGGATGACGAGGTATTCCTTTGATGGGATGACCGTTTTTGTCCATGGGGAAACTTCTGGCCCCAAGGGTAACACCTTGATACAACTTCACGTTATTACCAATGATACATGTTGCACCAATAACAACGCCTGTCCCATGGTCGATTGTGAAGTGATGCCCTATCTGAGCCTCCGGATGGATATCGATACCCGTTTCGCTATGAGCCATCTCCGTGATAATGCGCGGAATCAAGGGTACATCCAGCAAGAACAGCTCGTGGGCAATACGATAGTTTGCCATAGCCTTAATGACAGGATAACAACTAATCACCTCTCCACGACTTGTGGCAGCAGGGTCACCGTTGTAAGCGGCTTCAATATCGGTTGCCAAGATACGTCGTAACTCTGGAAGCCTTGTTATAAACTCAGTTGCCAAACGTTGTCCTTTCTCTATCGGGCATACAGGTTCGTCCTTGCCTTGCACAAAGCACAAGCCGGCCATAATCTGTTCCGAGAGCAATTGATAAAGTCGCTCTACATTAACACCTACATGAAAGGGAAGAGTCTTGGAATTCAAATTCGAATTACCATAGAATCCGGGGAAAAGTATGGCGCGGCACAATTCTACAATCTCCTGCAGGGCAGGTCCGGAAGGCAATGGCGCACCATCGCGATGCTCGTGAAACAAGCCACCCATACTGTCAGTATCTGACAATTCTCGTATAGCCGTCTCGAGCTGATTGGTGAGGTCCTTAACACTCATCTTCTTTTGTACAATATATTAAAGTCCCACAAAGGTACGAATAATCATGCGATTTCACAAATTTTGGAGCAGCTAATGCAATGATATGCATGCATAAACCTTGCTAAGTCGTGACAAATAGCAGCAAAGGTCAAATAAATTAAACAAACCGCCCTGCTTAGAAGCAGGGCTGACATGTATTTGAGGCGTTAAAAGTACGGATTATATTGTCGTTCGTAACCGATGGTGGTAGAGGGACCATGGCCGGGGTAAACGGTGACATCGTCAGGAAGAGTTAGTATCTTTGTCTGTATGCCATCGATAAGGGCCTGCAAGCTACCGCCAGGGAAATCGGTTCGCCCTATGCTTCCCTGAAAAAGGGTATCGCCTGAGAAAAGGACTTTGGCCTCTGGGATATAGAAACATAGACCGCCAGGGGTATGACCCGGTGTGTGGAGGACACGCAACGAAGTATGCCCGAATTGCAACTCCTGTCCGTCGGTAAGGTATTGCTTGGCAGGAACAAGTGGAGACTCCATCTCTATGCCAAAGAAGTTTTGAGACATAACCGGAGCAAAATCGTAGACAGCCTGCTCACTGATATGATACATGGGTTGCAAGCCATAGGTGCGATGCAGGAAGTGGAGGCCGAAGATGTGGTCGAAATGCATGTGTGTCTGTAATGCAAGAACGGGATGAAGTTGATTCTCTTCTATAAAACGGGCGATTTTGTTCTCCTGAGCCTCACCAAGCGCACCACAATCAATGACAGCACATTCGAGACTATCGTCCCAAGCCAGGAAACAGTTTTCCCCTATTGGATTGGTTACGAAACGCTTTATATTCATAGGCGTCTATAGTGGTAGATAGACTACCTTTTTGGTTTCAAAGAATTCTTCAGTGAAGTAGTCTGAGATAGAAACTATCTCTGCGGCATTCTTCATGGGAAACACCTCATGCTCAAGTTGGCTCCGCCTTCTTACTTCACGACTTGGCCCTTCGGACAAGTCCGATGGCTCTCGCTGCTCCGTAAGTTCACCGCCCTTCAGGCAGATGAGTCCATTGGGCAGGGCGTTTTTCATCTCTTTCGAGATATTCTTTCGACATATCTTCACAAGGTCGGCTAAAGGCATAACAGCACGGGAGACGACAAAATCGAACTTTCCCTTCTCCTCTTCAGCACGACACCAACGGGTAGTTACATTCTTCAACCGCAATGCCTGAGCCACCTCCGTGCAAACGAGAATCTTCTTCTTTGTACTATCCACCAGATGGAACTGGACTTCAGGGAACATAATGGCCAAGGGGATACCAGGAAACCCACCACCTGTACCCAAATCCATCACTTTGGTACCAGGACGGAAATTAATGTATTCCGCAATAGCCAAAGAATGGAGTACATGGTGCTCGTAAAGGTTATCAATGTCTTTGCGGGATATCACATTAATCTTGGCATTCCAGTCGTGATAAAGCGCATCGAGCATGGCAAACTGCGAGAGTTGTTGCTCCGTTAACCCTTTAAAGTATTTCTTGATCAGTTCCATATAATGCTTTATCTTCGTTTAAAAACTTGCGCGGATAACGGAATAGGATGGCCATGAGCATAAAAAGTCCCATGACGAAAGGATAATAGAGGAAGGGAATGATTTCGATGGGGTTGATTAAAGCCAAACTACTGGCCATCAGCATCTGTGCGCCATAGGGGATGATGCCTTGAGCGAAGCAGGAGAAAGTGTCGAGAATAGATGCCGTGCGACGCGGGTCGATGCCAAAGCGTTCGGAGATTTCCTTTGCCAGATTGCCTACGGTAAGAATGGCGATGGTGTTGTTTGCCGTACAGAAATTGGTAAAGACAACCAAACTTGCAATACTCAACTCTGCCCCACGCTTGCCCTGGATGTGGCGGGTGAGACGCTGAAGGATGAAATCGATACCACCCAAATGACGAATGACACCCACCATACCTGCCGCCATCAGGGTAACGATGATGAGTTCGCCCATTCCCAGAATACCTTCACCCATCGACGTAAGCCACTCGTAGAAGCGATAACTGCCTCGCACTATACCGATAACACCCGTCGAGAGGATACCAAGGACAAGCACCATCATCACATTCATGCCTGCCAATGCTGTGGCGAAGACAATGACATAGGGCAATACCAACATTCCGTCAATGCGTGTTGACGGCTGTTCGACATGCATGTCAAGACCCAGCAATACATAGACTATCAGGACAACAAAAGCCGCAGGCACAACTATACGGGCATTCAGCCTAAACTTGTCGCTCAACCTACAACCTTGCGTCTGCGTAGCAACAATCGTGGTATCACTGATGAAAGAGAGGTTATCGCCAAAATATGCGCCTCCAACCACGGTAGCAACTATCATGGGAAGCGATGTGCCAGTTTCGTGAGCAATGCCTGTGGCAATAGGGACTAAGGCGACAATAGTTCCCACACTTGTTCCCACGCTAAGAGATATGAAACATGCCGCGAGGAAGAGGCCAGCCATGAGCAGTTGGGGCGGTAATGCCCAGAGGCAAAGGTCGACTGTTGCTTGTATGGCCCCCATCTCCTTGGCAGAATAGGCAAAAGCGCCAGCAAGGATGAATATCCATATCATCATCAACAGGTTCGACTGCGCAGCACCTCGGGAATAGACTTTGAGACGCTCGTTCAAGTCCATCCCACGCAAGAGGAAGATGGAATAAGTGCTGGCTATCATGAAGGCCACAGTAATTGGCACACTATAGAAGTCATGCGCCAACAAACTGAAGACCAAATAGAAGGTCAGGAACACGAATAGCGGCGAGAGCGCAAGGAATCCGGACTTTACCTTCACTTCTTTATGTAATCGTTATATATTTTTATTCCGAAAATAATAGCGCTGCAAATCGTTGTTATGAGATTGGTGACAAACAGGAATATGCCATTCTTCCCTAGCATGAATCCCTGTATCATGAAGCAAACGCCTCCAATAGCCATCATCAGGAAGGTGGCCAAAGCTATGTCATCGGTCTTCCGCGTACGGATGGTCTGGATAGCTTGCGGCAGGTAGCCCAGCACCAAACTGATGCTGGCCACCCAACCTATGATGTTAAAGAATGTCTGATGATCCATGCGATGGAACTATTAGAAATAGAAACCGAGACCAACCTTAAAGCCTACGCGACTGCCATCGGAGAAGTCGTTGAGACACATGTTGTAGTAGATCGCGGGCTCGATGCTCATGAAGTGGTTCAGGTAGAAGCAATAGCCTGCCTCCAGAGCCAGAGAGATGTTGTTGTTCTTTTCCTTGGAAGTGTAATGAACGACATAGGGTTCGCCAGTAGGAGAGTCTATGTTGGTTTCATAGGATTTGATTCCAGGTTGTCCTTCGAAGCCATAGAGCAAACCACCACCCAGGTAAACACCTGTGCGCTTGAAGTAGTAGCGTGCGCCAGCACCAATCTCCAGACTGTTTACATCGGGACCTTTCAGTGACTGATGGTTGAAACCGATACGACCATAAGGCATCCAGCATTCCTCAATAAAATAACCGCCAGTTCCCTCAAATCCGAAACGGAAGCGAGAGTCCTTGCTATAGCTCATATCAAGGCCCGTCAGTGAAGCGTTGATGTACTTAGTTCCTTTTTCGAACTGCGCATTTGCGCCTAAACTTACTACGCCCAGCAACAGGGCCAATACAATTTTCTTCATAATCTTAATTTTTATAAGGTTTATAATTTCTAATCCAAATGTAAAATGCCACCGCCGAAGCCAATGTTATCACCATGCCTATAGCCAAACTAAAGTGAACGGGGAGTTGGAATCCTTCAGGGGCAGTAAAGATGTAGGTTGTGCATACGGCCGTCATAAACAGTGCGGGCAGGAAGCCCATCCAATAGCATTTCTTCCGGCGTGCCATCCATACGGTCACAGCCCATAGTGTGGCACAAGCCAGCGTCTGGTTTGTCCAAGCAAAATAGCGCCAAAGGACATTGAAGTCGAGGAAACGGAGACCTACGGCTATCGCAAACATGGGAATGGCGATAAGGAAACGGTTGAAGAACTTGCGCTGGTTGATATGCAGCATATCGGCAACTATCAGTCGAGCACTGCGGAATGCCGTGTCACCCGATGTGATGGGGGCGGCAACAACACCCAATACCGCCAAGATGGCGCCTACCCTACCAAACCAAGTGTTGCAGACCATGTGAACGACCACTGCAGGTGTACCCAGTTCAGCCAAGTGCTCATAAGAACCGGCATATTTAATGGCGGCAGCAGCCCAGATGAGGGCAACCACACCTTCCGTAATCATCGCACCATAGAACACCCTCCTGCCATCGCGCTCGCTCTTGAGACAACGCGACATGATGGGACTTTGCGTCCCATGGAAACCGCTTACCGCCCCGCAGGCAATGGTGATACACAGCATGGGGAAAACAGGCAGGCCTGCAGGATGATGACCTGACAAGCCATCGGTAAGTTCGGGAACTGATCCGTCGAGTGTGTAAATGCCATAGCAAGCCAGCAGTGCCATCATCAGCAAGGAGATGCCGAACAAGGGATAGAGTCGTCCGATAAGTGCGCTGATGGGCAACATCGTGGCCAGCATATAATATAATAGTATGATGAAGAACCACAACAATGGTGTCATCCCAAACTGCATATTGAAAATGGAGAATTGCAGATTGTCAGTCATTTGTGCCAACAAGTCGGCAGGTGTGACCACAAACACCGTTCCCACCAGCACCAACAGGAGCATCGACAGCAAGCGCATGAGATGGCGAACGCCGTTTCCAAGCTCGTCGCCCAGCACTTCCGGCAAAGAAAGGCCGTCCTTGCGGAGGCTAATCATACCCGACATATAGTCGTGGAATCCACCAATGAAGATGCAACCGAGCACTATCCAGAGGTAAGCCGCAGGACCGAACTGAATGCCCATGATAGCACCAAAGATGGGGCCTGTGCCTGCAATGTTGAGAAACTGTATCAGGAACACCTTCCACTGGGGCATGGGCGTGTAGTCCACCCCGTCGGTTTTTGTGTAAGCCGGTGTTTTACGTTCGGGCTCGATGCCAAACACGCGTTCAACCAAAGTACCATAAACGAGATAACCCACCAAGAGGGCTACCAACGCAACTGAAAATGATATCATCTCAATACCTTAAATTACTTTTCTCTTGCAAAGTTAACAATAATTTTGAATTTTGAATTTTTAATTTTGAATTATTT